>DATIPQ010000121.1 GCA_035471785.1 Acidobacteriota bacterium | reverse complement strand
CGGCGATACCCGCCATTGTTCCCGCCAGCCGCTGAGCTGATTGCTGTGCGACTCCCTCCGCTAATTGTCTCCGCTAGTGCAGTGCGTCAGACGTTTGAGCCACCCTGTCGCGTTATTCCACGCTTTCAGCGTTCAGACTTTCGCCGTCTGAAACCCAGGGTGGCGCCGCCGTCTCGCTGGCGCTCGCCGCGGCTGACCCTGGGCTGGCGAATCGCTCGCCTTCAGCGAGCCCGGACTTGACTTCTAACACAGTCGCTGCCTGCCCTCCGAAGCCTTGGCGAAGGAGGGGGCTGGCGACTCTGTACCTGTCAGGGACAAAAAACGGAGGGTCTGGCTCAGAACTAATGACCGGCAGCACTAGATGCTGAAGTTAGAGGTCGTCCGCTGGCTGATTGAGCCGGTTCCTGGCAATATATCAAAGCGCCCTTCCGAAATGCACTCGTCGGATTTCTAAACGCGTCTTTGATGAACCCGACTCTTCCCTCTTTCGAGTTCCGCAGTGATGCAACCTGGGTCAAGAATGCAGTTTTCGGGAATCACTCCAGCGGGGCGACTGGCATCAGAGGCCCTTGCTCTTGGCGGTGTTTCTGGGGAGTTCGGCGCAGAGACGCAGGGTTGCCCAGCGAGGTTCGAATGGCGAAGTGCGAAGGGTCGCCACTTCGAAATTCGAATTTCGCAATTCGAACTTCAAAATGGCTCCTCAGGTAGGACTCGAACCTACAACCCTCCGGTTAACAGCCGGATGCTCTGCCGATTGAGCTACTGAGGAGCAGTGCTCAGAAGCGGAACGATAGGGTACAAAATCAGGCACCTTACGTCAAGCCGGGCTGCGGCCTTGCGAGAGGCAAAAGACTAACGCGGGGGCCAGCTTCAAGCAACAGCCAGCCTCCGCGTTCGTCATCTGTCGATGCCGTCAGGGGCCTCAATCAGGGAGGAGGACCCTGGCAGGGTCCGTAGCACACGATTTCGAGGCTGCCGTCGGCGCAGTGATGCAGGTATTGGCCGTAGTAGCCGCCGTAGCAGCAGCCGATGTACTCCGAGAAGATGACTTCGCAATCTCCCGCCACGGCCGTACCCATATACAGGGTCAGCATGCCGATCAGCAGGCGGCTGCGCAGAGCGCGACTGTTAACTGGCTGCCGGGTTGATTTGCGGTGCCCTTCGATTCTGGTAGATTGAGGGCAAGGGCTGGGGCCCTGCGAATTCGAGTGTTGTGACCAAGGAGCTAAGTCATTGAGTGCTACTACTAATTCCGCCGTTCGACTGCTCAGGTGCGCCTGCCTGAGCGTGGTTCTTTTGAGTTTGGCGCCGCTGGGCATGGCCCAGACGCCTATCGTCAAGCCGGGGGCGCCGGGGCAGCCGCCGCGGGAGCTGAGCGCTGAAGAGGCCGTCAAGATCGCCGACACCAGTTTTACTCCGGCCGACGTTCAGTTCATGCAGGACATGATTCCTCATCACCACCAGGCCATCGAGATGGCCTGGTTGGTGGCCGAGCGCACCAACCGGCAGGCATTGGTCGACGCCGCCGGACGCATCAAGGCCTCTCAGGACGACGAGATCAAGTTCATGCAGCAGTGGTTGAGCCGGCGCGGCCAGAAGGTTCCGGACCCGACGGCTCATCATGATATGCACACATCCCACAAGATGGCGGGCATGGCCAGTCCCGAGCAGATGGCCGAACTGGCCGCCTCGAAAGGGACCGATTTCGACCGCTTGTTCCTGAAGCTGATGATCACTCACCACGAGGGCGCGGTGACCATGGTCGAGGACTTGCTGGACCAAGAGGGCACGGCCCACGATCCCGTGCTCTTCGAGTTCGCCAACAACATCACCAACGATCAGACCGCCGAGATCGAACGCATGAATGCGCTTCTGGTCTCGCTCTCCGACGATCCCCGGGCGGGGCTTTCGCCCGGTTTCCGCGACGCCGGCCAGGCCATCTCGAACCTGCGGCTGGTGACCTCGCTGCCCAAGCCGGACGGCTTCTTCGACCCCAACAACCCGGCCGGGCTGCCCCCCCAGAAAGAGGAGGATGAGGAGGAGCAAGAGGAGAGGACGAGGGACGACCGCGAAGAGGACGTCCGCTCGCCGCTTTTGAGCTTTTCCAACACCGACATGGCCTTCTCAGGAGACGTGTTGGTGGCCGGCAACTACCACGGCTTCAACATCTACCGGCTGGTGGACGACGGAGTCCCGAACCTCATCAGTTCAGTAGTCTGTCCAGGCGGCCAGGGCGACGTCTCCATCGTGGACGACCTGCTGATCATGTCGGTGGAGCAGACCCGAGGACGGCTCGACTGCGGACTGGAAGGCGTGAAGGAAGACGTCAGCAGCGAGCGCTTCCGCGGCATCCGCATCTTCGACATCAGCGACCTCAGGCGCCCGCTGCAGGTGGGCGCCGTGCAGACCTGCCGCGGTTCCCACACCCACTCGGTGATCTCCAACAAAGACGGCAAGATCATCGTCTACAACTCGGGAACCGCCAGCGTCCGCGACGAAGAGGAATTGGAAGGCTGCGTGGGCGAAGTGCCCGGCGACGAACGCACGGCCCTCTTCCGCATCGACGTCATCGAGATCCCCGTCGACGATCCCGGCAAGGCGCGCATCGTCGACAGTCCCGCGGTATTCGCCGACCCCGAAACCGGCGTCATGGCCGGACTGTGGCGGGGCGGCGACCACGGCGCCGACACCCAGGAAACCAGCCGCACCGACCAGTGCCACGACATCACCGCCTTTCCCGAACTGGGACTGGCCGCAGGGGCCTGCTCGGGCAACGGCATTATCTTCGACATTTCCGACCCGCTCCACCCCAAGCGCATCGACGCCGTGGTCGACAAGGGCTTCGCCTACTGGCACTCGGCCACCTTCAACAACGACGGCACCAAGGTGCTGTTCACCGACGAGTGGGGCGGGGGCGGACGCCCGCGCTGCCGTACCTTCGATCCGCTGACCTGGGGCGCGGACGCCTTCTACGACATCGTCGACAACAAGCTCGAGTTCCGCAGCTACTACAAGATGCCGGCCCCCCAGGTGGAACAGGAAAACTGCGTGGCCCACAACGGCTCCATCGTGCCGGTGCCGGGACGCGACATCTTCGTACAGGCCTGGTATCAGGGCGGAATCTCGGTCATCGATTTCACCGATACCGCCAACCCCGTCGAGATCGCCTTCTTCGACCGCGGTCCCATCGATGCCAAAACCATGGTGCTGGGCGGATTCTGGTCCACCTATTGGTACCGCGGACGAATCTACGGCACCGAGATCGTACGCGGACTCGACGTGCTGGCGCTGGAGCCCAGCGAGCACCTGTCCGAGAACGAAATCGCCGCGGCCGCCATCGCCGACCAGGGAGACATCTTCAATCCTCAACAGCAGTTCCGCGTCACATGGCCGGACAAGCCGGTGGTGGCCCGGGCCTACATCGATCAGCTCAAGCGCAGCAATGCCCTCGCGGAATCGTTGCTGGCAGACCTCGACCAGGCCCTTGACCAAGCGTCCTCTCGACTGGATTCCGGTGCAGGCGATGCCGAGCTGGCCTCACGTCTGCGGTCGCTGGCGGACAGCGTCGGGGAGGGCGGCGGCAATGCCATCACCCGGAAGCGCCGGTCCGCCCTGGCCGACACTCTCGAGGGCATCGCCGGACGCCTGCGGTGAACGCCCAGGGGCAGGAAGTAGTGGCATATTTGACCTTTTTGCGCTCTCACGGCAACTCGCCTACTCGCCGCCTGTGAGCAAGTCTGGCTTCTGTTTCCTGTCCTTTTCTTTCCTCCTCACCGCGCCTTTCGCCCTGGCTCAAGACCGGGCGGCGCTGACCGCGCTTTAAGAGTCCACGGACGGCGACAACTGGGACGACAATACAGAGTCGAACACCTCTCTCGGCATCATTTCCTCGCTTGACAAGCACTTTGCGCACGACTATAGTCATTTAGACTATAATCACGGAGACCAGAACTTCGAGGTGCGTGTGACCGCAGAGAAACGCCGGCCCGAATCCGTTTTGCCGCTCAAACCTGTCGACTACCTGGTGCTCCTGGTGCTGGCCGGCCAAGACCGTCACGGCTACGGCATCGTGCAGGACATCGAAGAGCGCTCGCAAGGCCAGATCAGGCTTGAGCCGGGCAATCTTTACCGCACCATCCGCAGGCTGATGGGACAGGGATTGCTGAAGGAGACGGAGCGGCGCCCCGCCCCCGAGTCGGACGACGAGCGGAGGCGCTATTACTGCCTGACGCCTTTCGGACTGCGGGTGGCCGAGGCCGAAACCGCGCGCCTCAAGCGCCTGGTCCGCTTCGCCGAATCTCACAGTCTGGCCGAAGGCAAGGAGAGGGCGTGATGAACACCGTCCTGCGGGGATCGGAACGGATCTACCGCCTGCTGCTTTACCTCTTTCCCGCCGAGATGCGCCGGCGATTCGGACGCGACATGGCGGAACTCTTCCGCGACCGCATGCGTTGTGCGCTGCGTCATGGCGGAACGGCCGGATTGCTGGGCGGATGGACGCGCTCCTTCTTCGACCTGTTCAGCAGCGCCTTCATGGAGCACATCCGCCAAGCCAGGGAAAAGCTGTCCTGGTTTCGAGCCGGGGCCAACTCCAACTCCGGCGGCGGACGCCTGCCGCTGGGCGGAGGACTGGGCCACGACTTGCGCTATGCCTTCAAGTCGCTGCTGCGCAACCCCGCTTCATCGCTATTGGTGCTTCTGACCCTGGCGCTGGGAGTGGGCGCCAACGCCGCCATGCTGGGCCTGACCAGCCGTCTGCTGCTGAGCGCCCCGCCTCACGTGGCCGAGGGAAGCCGTGTCTTCACACTTGAGTTCGCGGGCAGCGACTTCAGGGGAAATCCGGTGGCCAGTACCACCACTTCCTATCCCGTCTACGAGAAGCTTAGAAGCTCGGCCCGCCGCCTGGGCGCCGTGGCCGCCCGCCACCACGCGGAAATAGTGCTGGGACAGTCAGAAACGGCCCGCAAAGTCCAGGCTTGCATGGTTTCGCAGGACTACTTCGTCCTCTTGGGCGTCAAGCCTCAACTGGGCCGTTTTCCCTCTGCGGAAGAGCACCGGCCGCCCACGGGTCTTCCGGTGGCTGTCCTCAGTCACGCGTTCTGGCAGCGGGAGCTGGCCGGCGCAGGCGACGTTATCGGACGCAGCTTGACCCTGGACGGCACGGCCTACACCGTCGTCGGCGTGGCGCCGCCGCGATTCAGCGGCGACAGTTTGCAGGCGGTCGACCTGTGGGTGCCCCTGCTGGCAGGCATGTCCAAGCGTCCTGCCGACTGGCGCTTTTCCGAGAGGTTGCAGACCGTCACCGTGCTGGCACGCCTGGCTCCAGGGGCTTCGGCTCAGCAGGCGGAGCAGGAAGCGGCCCGCATCCTGCAAAGTGCTCGCGGCCCCATGCGCGACTGGAAGGCGGGTCTGGCTTCGCTCATCCCCGGCCTGCGATTGGGGCAGCGCGGCGTCACCGGACAGATCTCGCTGTGGCTCACGGCCACAGCGGCCTTGGTCTTCCTCATCGCTCTGGCCAACGCCTCCACTCTGCTATTGCTGAAGACGCTGCGCCGTCGCCGGCAGACCGCGCTGCGCCTGGCGCTGGGGTGCAGCCGAGGACGCATCGCGCGCCAGTTTCTGGCCGAGAGCCTGCTGCTTTCCGGCGCCGGAGGACTGGCCGGACTGGTGGCGGCCTACTGGTGCGGCGAGATGGTGCGGCGCATTCTCCTGCCCCAGATGGTGGGCGCCGGCTTTGCCGATAGCGGCGTGCTGGCGGCCGCCGCCGGGGGCGCTTTGCTGGCGGGTCTTTGGACGGGGCTGATCGCCGTCTGGCAAAGCGGCGCGTCCTCGCCGATGACTTCGCTGCGCGGCGCGGGAAGCACCTTGCGCTGGCGCCGCTCCCGCTTGCAGGCCGGTTTGCTGGTGGCTCAGACCGCTGTTTCCATGCTGCTGCTGGTGGGAGCCGGACTCTTCCTGCACAGCCTATATCAACTGGTCAGCCAGGACCTGGGATTCGAAAGCCAACGCCTGGCGCTGGCCCGGCTGGAGTTTCCCGCTTCCATGGGCCCCGAAGAGCGCGACCGAACCTACCGCCGTCTTGAAAAGCAGGCCGAGCGGATGCCCGAGGTGACCGAGGCACTGCCCGTCGAGTCCCTGCCCTTCGGCCCCCGCGCCACCTTTCCCGTGGGAATTCCCGGACGCGACGCCGACCAGCTTTTTCAGGGGCAGTTCCCCCGCCTCTACGGGGCCGATCCCGGCTTCTTCCAGGCCATGGGGATCGACATTCTGGCGGGACGGGCTTTCACTGCTTCCGATCGCCGCGACGCCCAATTGGTGGCGGTCGTCAATCAGTCCATGGCGCGCGCGGTGTGGCCGCAGGAAGATCCCTTGGGCAAGTGCCTGCGCACTGGCTTCAATACCTCGGCGTGGCCGCCCCAAGCCAGCGACGACCTGCCCTGCAGGCGCATCGTGGGGGTGGCGGCCGACACCCGTCCTCAGCGCCTGCGCCTGGAGCAGGAGAACACCGCCATGCAGTACTACCTGCCCTTCGAGCAGCTCCCCGAAGTTCCCGGTCCGCCCCGCTCGCGGGTGTGGAGCCTGCTGGTGCGGACCGAGGGCCACGCCGAGGCCCACCTGGCCCGGCTGCAGGAGGCATTGCGCCGTTCCCTTCCTTCCACCCACTACGAGTACCTCGAAGTCCGCCCCTACGCCGAGCTGATGGACCCGCAGATCCGGCCCTTCCGTCTGGGAGCGGCCCTTTTCAGCCTCTTCGGCGCTTTGGCGCTGGCCATGGCCGCCGTGGGACTCTATGGCGTGCTGGCCTACTCGGTGGCCCAGCGCCGTCCTGAAATCGGCGTGCGCATGGCCTTGGGCGCCGCCTCGGGACGGGTGGCCCGCCTCATCGCCCTGCAAGGACTGCGGGTGGCCTTTGTGGGCGTGGTGCTGGGCGGCGCCGCGGCACTCGCCGCCGCTCCCCTGCTCTCTTCTCAGCTTTACCGCACCCGGCCCTACGATCCTTGGATCCTCTCAGCCGCCGTCCTGACCTTGACGGCAGCCGCCTTGCTGGCCTCCCTGCTGCCCGCCTGGCGCGCCTCCCGCACCGACCCCAACCAGGTGCTGCGCACCGAATAAGGGCCATGGAATCAGAACGCCCGCAGTAGCGCCCGAAGCGCCTTTCGGTTTATGGTCGGGACATGACAGCCTTAGTCGTGACCGTGTCGGTCGCCATCTCTATCTCGGCTCTCTGCTCGCTGCTGGAAGCGGTCCTCTACGCCGTGCCCGACAGCCACGTGGAGTCGCTGGTCAAGTCAGGCCGTTCGGGAGCACAGGCGTTACAGAGGCTGCGCTCGGACATCGACCGCCCCATCATCGCCATTCTTTCCCTCAACACCATCTCCAACACCGCGGGAGCGGCGGTTGCGGGAGCTTTTGCCGCAGCAGCCCTGGGCAGTGAGTGGCTGGGACTGTTCTCCGCCCTCTTCACACTGGCGATCTTGCTTTTTTCCGAAGTCATTCCCAAGACGGTCGGGGTGGTCCACAGCCGCCGGCTGGCTCCGCTGGTCGCCTGGCCTCTGTTGGTGCTGGTGAGAGTCTTCGCGCCGCTGATCCTGTTCTGCGGCCTGGCGACTCGCCTGGTGACGCGGGGAAAGCCCGCCGCCACCGTTTCGGAAGAGGAAATCCTCTCGGTAGCCCGGCTGGGACTGCGGGCCGGGGCCATCAACAAAGATGAAGCGGAGGTCATCGAAAACATCCTGACTCTTCCCTCCAAGACAGCCCGCCAAATCATGACGCCGCGGGCTGTGGTCTTCTCCCTCAGCGCCCAAGCACCTCTTCTCGAAGTCCGCAGGATGAAGGATATTCAGCAGCACAGCCGCATCCCGGTGTTTGACGAGGGCGAGAAGGACATCATCGGAATGGTCCACCGGCGCGAAATACTGGCTCACGAAGACGACCTCCCCAATGTCACGGTGCGCCAGTTGACGCGTCCTGTCCACTTTGTTTCCGACACCACCCTGCTGGACGCACTGCTGAAGATGTTCTTGGAGCGCCGCCGGCACATGTTCGTGGTGCTCAACGAGTTCGCCGACTTCGCCGGAGTGGTCACCCTGGAGGACGTACTGGAGGAGATCCTGGGACAGGAAATCGTAGATGAGTCGGACCAGGTGGAGGACCTGCGCCAACTGGCCCGGGAGCGCCGTAAAAAGGCGATCGAGAAATAATATCCGCGCACGTCAGCGACCGCGCTGGCCCAATTGCTCTCGGCGGTATCAGGCTGCTCGCTATTCGTCCGCTCCTTCGAAGGCGGCTCTGAGGGTGGCGACGTCGAGCTTTTTCATGGGCAGCATGGCCTGGAAGGCGCGGTCGCGGGCTTGGGCGTCATCGCTGGTCAGCCATTGCAGAGCCTCCTCCGGCACGACCTGCCAGGAGACCCCGAAACGGTCTTTGAGCCATCCGCAGGGGCCTTCTTCGCCATCTTCGGAGAGAGCCGCCCAGTAGCGGTCGACTTCGGCTTGATCCCGGCACATGACCTGCAGCGAGAGAGCCTCGTTGAAGGCGAAGCCGTGGTCGATGTGGCTGTCCATGGCCACCATGTCCTGCCCGGCCAGGATGAAGCGGCCGTGCTTGATGGTCCCCTCGGTGCCCTCTTCAGCGGTGTAGCGAGCCAGGCTGTCCACCTTCGATTGGGGAAAGATCTCAGTGTAGGTTTGAATGGCTTCTTCCGCCCGTCCCTGCTGGGCTCCCGCGAACATGAAGCAGGGTGCGATGGCCGAGCCTCCGGGACGGCGGTGTCCAGTCATCACTTGCCAGGAGACGCCGAAGCGGTCCTTGACCCAGCCGTAGCGTTGGCTCCAGGGATACTCGCCCAGAGGCATCAATTCCTCGCCCCCTTGGGCCAGCGCCGCGTAGAGCCTGTCCGTCCCCTCTGCCGTCTGGTTGAAGACGAAGAAGGAAATGCTGGGGTTGATGGTGAACTGCGGCCCTCCGTTGAGTGCCGTAAAACGCTGTCCCGCCAGTTCAAACTCGACGGTCAAGACGCTGCCGGGCGGCTTGTCCGAAGGGTTGTCGGCGGACTCGGGGAAGTAGGACATGACACCTATGCGGCTGTCGGGAAAGGTCTGGGCGTAGAAGCCGGCCGCTTCTTCGGCCTGGTCATCGAACCAGAGGCAAGGCACGATCTTTTCGTCGCTCATAACGCGGCAGTGTACCCCGCAAAAAAGGAAGCCTGCAAAACTCAGCCAACCAAATGAGTGGACGCCGGGTCTAACTCCCCATGATGGGACAATTCTGGGCAGACGTGCGTTCTGGAGCGCGGCAGATTTTGCGGGCTCCGGGGATTTCTCTGGCGGTGATTGCGGCCTTGGGACTGGGCATCGGGGCCAACACGGCGCTCTTCTCGGTGGTGGACGGCGTGCTGCTGCGTCCGCTGGAATATCGGGATGGCGAGCGGCTGGTGATGCTGTGGGAGCGCAATGACGCGCAGGGGCTGGAACACCAGGAGCTGTCTCCGGTCAATTTCGTCGATTACGCCGATTTGAAGCAGGTCTTCACCGATGCCGCGGGATGGTGGCGTCCCGACCTCAACCTGACCGACGAAAGCGGCGAGCCCATCCGCGTCAGGACTATCGAGACCTCAGCCAACATCTTCCAGGTGGTGGGCGTCGACCCGCTGATCGGACCCGGATTCGAGGAAGGCGACGACGCCCCCGATCACAAGTCGGCCATCGTCATCGACTACGGGCTGTGGCAAAGCCGTTACGGCGGCGACCCGGGGGTGATCGGAAAGCCTGTGCAACTCGACGCCCGGCCCTTCACCATCAAAGGCGTCATGCCCCCCGGCTTCAGTTTTCCCGGCGAGACCCAAGTGTGGATGGCCCTGACCTGGCAGCCGGAAAGGCACTCGCGGGCGGCCCACTTCTTCGAATCGGTGGCCCGCTTGAAAGAGGGCGTGACGCTTCAGCAGGCCCAGTCCGAATTGGACGCCCTCAGCCGCCGTCTGGCCGAGGAGAACCCCCGCACCAACCGCGACTGGACGGTGCAAGCCGTGGCCCTGCGCGATGAGCTGGTGGGATCGGTGCGTCCGGCTCTGCTTCTCCTGCTGGGGGCGGTGGCGCTGGTGCTGCTGATCGCCTGCGCCAATATCGCCAATCTGCTGCTGGCGCGGGGAGCTGCGCGGGGCAAGGAAATCGCCGTGCGGGCCGCCATGGGCGCCGGACGCGCACGCATCCTGCGCCTGCTGCTGACCGAGAGCGTCCTGCTGGCCTTGGCCGGCGGCCTGGCGGGACTGGCCCTGGCCTGGGCGGCGCTGCGTTCGCTGGTGGGACTGGTGCCGGTCGATATCCCGCGCCTCGATCAAGCCAGCCTGGACTGGAGGGTGTTGGCCTTCTCGCTGGGCTTGAGCTTGCTCACAGGACTGGTTTTCGGCTCCATCCCGGCATGGCGGGCCTCACGCCGCGACCTGCAGCCGCTTTTGCAGTCGGGAACCCGGGGCAGCTCCGGCACCGCCTCCAGCCGCCTGCGGGGAGCGCTGGTGGTGGGAGAGATGGCTCTGGCCACCATGCTGCTGGCCGGTTCGGGACTGCTGCTGCAATCCTTCCTCGCCCTCATGCAGGAAGATCCCGGATTCCGCCACGAGAGCGTCAGCAGCATTAACGTACAGCTTCCTCGGCGCGCCTACCCTGAGAGCGAGCGGGTGGCCGCCTTCTTCCGCCAATTGACCACGTCGCTGCGCGAGAACTCGGCGCTGCGCCAGGTGGCGGCCACCAGCTTCCTGCCCTTTGACAGCGGCTGGCGCGTCCCCTACGAGATCGAGGGACGTTCCTACGGCGACGCCAATGACCGTCCTCAGGCCCAGCATGTCACCGTCACGCCGGGCTATTTCGAGACCATGGGCATCCCCCTGCTCAAGGGACGGGTCTTTGAAGAGAGCGACCAGGCCGATACCCAGGCGGTCATCGTCATCAACCAGGCCATGGCCGAGCAGATGTGGCCGGGAGAGGACCCGCTGGACGAAGTGATTACCTCCTACGCACGCGGATTCGGCCCGCTGGGAACGACCCTGATCGAGGATTCGCGCTACCGGATCGCCGGAGTCGTAGCCGACGTCAAGAACCGCCGGCTCACCGAAGCCGCCGAGCCCACCATCTACTACAACTACGGGCAATTCCCTTATCGCGACATGCACCTTGTGGTGCGCTCCAGCCTGACTCACTCCGATCTGCGGGCCGTGACGGCTTCGCAGGTGCGCAGCCAGGACGCCTCGCTGCCGGTGGGCGAGGTGCGTCCGCTGCAAGAACTGGTGGCCGGATCGGTCTCGCGTCCCCGCTTCCTGCTGCAACTGCTGACCGCCTTCGCCGCCCTGGCCATGCTCATGGCTGCGCTGGGGATATACGGCGTGCTTTCCTTCAACGTGCGTCAGCGCCGCCAGGAAATCGGCGTCCGCCTGGCGCTGGGAGCGGGCCGCGGCGACGTGGTCAGACTGGTGGTGCGCCAGGGACTTCAATGGAGCGTCCTGGGCTTGCTTCTGGGAATCGGGGCCGCCTACCTGCTGGCACGCTCCCTGGCCGGCTTGCTCTACGGCGTCCAGCCGGCCGATCCGCTGACCTTGGCAGCCACGGCCGCCATCCTGCTGGCCTGCGCCCTGGCCGCCAGCTATCTCCCCGCCCGCCGCGCCACCTCCATCGACCCCCTGCTGGCCCTGCGCAGCGACTGATGGTCAGGAATTCGAGAGCAGTTCCTGGCCTATAACTCTCGATACCAGTGATCGCTACACGATCAGCGGCGAGAACTGGATGACGTCGTATCGGTCAAAGGTGAGAAGTTCGGCCCCCGCCAAAGCTCCGGATCGATGCGTTAAAACTCTTCTTCGACCTTGTCCATGAATTCCTTTTCTTCGGCGCTCCAAGTACCAAAGAAGTGATCAAGGGAGTTTCCGATCGGATCCCATTCATCGGATTGGTCCAGCCCGGCCCCTCGACGCAAGAGCCTAACGGCCGCTTTGTTGAGAGAAATGTTCTCCACTTCAGCTAAGGAACGGATCTTCTCCTCCAGGTCTCGCCCGAAGCCGCGTATCGTCAACTGATTCATCGGCGCCCTCCTTGATGAGTCACTTGGTGACTCACCGTGACTCATTTTATGACTCGCACCGCGACAGGTCACCCTCTGTCAGCGGCGCAAGGCCACCAGTTTTCCATCAGGACCGGACAGCTCCAGCCCCGACACCCTGCCTTCGGCGTCACGCATGATGCGGAGCTCGACGGCTCTGCCGTAAGCCAGGTGGAAGCCGGCCAGTTTGTCGCCGGAGAGGAGGCGGAAATGGGTCGGCAGCAGGGGAAGCGCTCCAGGGACGATGCTGACCAGATCCTGGCCCAGCCAGCGCAGGCGGCGCACTTGGCTCCCCTTTTCGAAGGTCAGCCGCAAATAGGTGCGGGAGGATTCTCCCTGAGGAATCGTGCCCGCCACCTGCACCGATTGCAGTTGGCCCTGACCGTCTTCCAAGCCTTCGATCCACCCGCGATAGAGGGTCTCGGTGCGGGCCTCGGCCCCTTCGTCGAGGCCCAGAATCTCGGCGATTTGACCAAAGCGCCGCTTTTCCAGGGCGTCGGCCAGTTCCAGGGCGCGGTCGGTGTAGGCCTGCAATTGCCTGGCCTCGGGGGCCGACCGGACGGTCAGCCAGTTGACGGCCGGCTGTCCCTGGACGCTGATCAGGAGGTTGCCGGCGAAAGCTTCCACTTGGAGCCGGCCCCCGTCCTCGATCTGGTAATCGCCGGCGCACTGCTGAAGCAAGTCCTCAGGGGGTGCGGCCGCCTGAGGGAGATCGGCCGGCGGGCGCCCCATGAGAAGATTCTCGACCGTTTCGGCGACCAGCGGCGTCGGCATCAGCAGCCCGTAGTTCTGGTTGGAAAGCACCACCGCCACGGCCTTGCGGGACGGATAGCGGCGCAGGACTGCGTTGAAGCCGAGAGCAAAGGTCCCCCCGGCCCGCTGCACTTGCCCGCCCGGATCGGTCTGCCATCCATAGCCGCTGCCCGCGGCTGTGCCGGGCTCGCCGTCGCCCTGCAACAGCTTCTTGAGGGCATCCGCTTTGAGGATCTTGCCGGAGGTCAAGGCGCGTTCCCACCGCAGCAGATCGCCCGCCGTCGTCACCACGTCAGCCGATCCCCTCAGATTCCAGTTGAGGCCGGAACCGATTTCGGTGCCGTGTTCAACGTTCCAGGTGTACTGGTAGGCCACCTGGCCTTGAGCGAAGCGCTGCGGCTCGTCGATGAATCCGCTCTCGCTCATTGCGGCCGGCTGGAAGAGGCGGCTTCTCACGAATTGCTTGAAGGGCTGCCCGGACACCTGTTCCACCAAATGAGCCAGCAGCGCATAACCCGCATTGGAGTATTGGGCTTGGCCCGGTTCTCCCGGCGGGGCTTGCCACAGGCATTGCAGCAGCGCTTGCATCGAATCTGGCCGGCCTCCGCACTCGAAGGGCAGTCCCGAGGTGTGAGAGAGCAGTTGGCGGATGGTGATGCTTTCTTTGTCCTCTGCCACCCCATCGAGATGACGGCTGATGGGATCGGACGCGCGCAGCTTGCCCTCTTCCTCCAGCTTGAGGACGGCCGCCGCCGTGAACTGCTTGCTGATGGAGGCCACCGGGAAGCGCGTCTCGGGCTGCATGGCCACCACCGGATCCCGCCGCGCCCATCCGTAGCCGCGGTGCAGCAGCACCTCGCCGTCCATCGCCACCAGCACCGTCCCAGAGAATCCGTAGCCACCCAGCAGGCTCATAGAATCCTCAAGCTGGGCGGTCAAATCCACCTCTTCCTGGCAGGCCAGGACCTGCCCCATCCAGACCCACAGCCCCACCCAGCCAATCATCAGCATCCTGAATCTCTGCACTTTGCCTCCGCTTCCTCGACTTGCACAAACCGTAAGCACTTATGAAATAATTGGCCGGCGACTAAGCATTCTTACCACACGTCGGGGGGGG
>DATIPQ010000120.1 GCA_035471785.1 Acidobacteriota bacterium | reverse complement strand
CTGAGGGACCCCAAGGACCCCAGGGCGAAATCGGACCCCAGGGACCCGCCGGACCTGAAGGACCGCAGGGACCTGCCGGACCCGAGGGACCGCAAGGACCCGCCGGACCCGAGGGACCCCAAGGACCCCAGGGCGAAATCGGACCCCAGGGACCCGCCGGACCTGAAGGACCGCAGGGACCTGCCGGACCCGAGGGACCCCAAGGACCCGCCGGACCCGAGGGACCTCAAGGACCACAGGGCGAAATCGGACCCCAGGGACCTGCTGGACCCCAAGGGCCTGCTGGACCGCAAGGACCTGCTGGACCGCAGGGACCTGCCGGACCCGAAGGACCGCAAGGACCTGCCGGACCTGAGGGACCGCAAGGGCCCGAGGGACCCCAGGGACCCGCCGGCGGCGTCGCCAACCTTCAAGTGATCACCAACAGCATAACGGGCGACCCCGGTACCCAGCCTCGCCAACAGGGAGCCACCGCCACCTGCCCCATGGGCACGGCGGTCATCGGCGGCGGAGCCATGCTGGCAGTGGTTGAAGCCAACGTGTCGCAGAGCGACAACCTGACGCTCTTTCAAAACGGTCCTTCGGGTTGCGCCGGTAACCCGCTGATTTGCACGTCGTGGACCGCCACCGGTACCGAGACCAACTCGGTCAACGGTACCTGGAGCGTGACCGCTTACGCGATCTGCGCCTCGCAACCCTAGTCCGCGATGCCGACGGGCGCCCTTGGCGCCTGGCGGCACCAGGACAGTGTTGCGCTTACGTGGCCGGCGCACCGCCCCAGTTATGGGTGCGGTGTGCCGGCCCCCGAGCGCTTCAGACCCTTCCAACCTTCCAACCTAAGACTGGGCAAGCCCAACGCCCCTTTCGCGCACGGAACCACGGCCGATGCTTGAGGCAAACTGCCCGATCGAGGTCCCGGCCAAGGTTTCCCCTCCCGCAGGCCTAGGCTGCCAGTTCCAACCGGTCCCTCATTCGCAACGCAAAGCCGCCAGCGGATCGACATGGCTGGCGCGGCGGGCGGGCAGGTAGCAAGCCAGAGCAGCCACCGCCAAAAGCAACAGGGCCACCAGCGAATAAGTCAGAGGATCAAAGGGCGTGACCTGATAAAGCAGGCCCGCCAAAGCCCGGTTGGCCGCCAGCGAAACCACCAGACCGATCAGGGCTCCCAGGCCGGCAAGACTCAGGCCTTGGGCGAGGATCATCCTCAGGACGCCCAAGCGGTCCGCCCCGAGGGCCATGCGGATTCCGATTTCCTGGGTGCGCCGCGAGACTCCGAAGGCCATCACGCCATAGACGCCGATGACCGCCAAACTGCTGGCTAAAACGGCAAAAAGCATCCAAAGCTGGGTGCGCAGACGCTGAGGCAGTACGCTGCGGTCCATGCGTTGTTGCATGGAATCGATTCCGAAGAGAGCTATGCCGGGGTCTTTCTCGGCAATCACCCGCCGCAGCGGTTCCACCAAGCCGAGAGGATCCGCGCGGGTTCGCAGCACCAACGACGTCGACGCCCAGGGCATCTGCGCGTGGGGAACGTAGAACTCGGGAGCCGGCTGGTCCTCATATCCCAGGCGAACGACGTCGGCGGTCACTCCCACCACCGTGATCCAAGAGCGTCCTCTGAAATAGCGGGTAGTGTCGAGGGTGCCGTCCACCCCTCCATCGCGCCTGAAGCGCTTGCCCAAAGCCGATTCCTGGGGCCAATAACGCCGCGCCATGGCTTGGTTGACGATGGCCACGGGCGCACTGGCCAAGCGATCTTCCCGGCTGAAGTCGCGGCCCTTCAAGAGGGGGATGCCAAGGGTCTCGAAGTGGCGTGGTCCGACAATGACGGTTCCTGCCCATTCACGCTCCCCCGGTTGCGGCTCCTGGCCTTCCACCACGATGGTCTGGCGGAAGGTATTGCCGGTGAACGGCAACGAGTAGGAATAGGAAACGCTCTCCACTCCTGGCAAGGCTTGAAGGCGGTCCACCAGATCCTCGTAGAATCCCACCACGGCTTCGGGCTCAGGATAACGCTCTTCCGACAGCGAGAGCCAAACCGTCAGCAGCCGGTCGGGACGAAAGCCGACGGAAACCGACGTCAAGCGAATGAAACTGTTGAGCAACAAGCCGGCACCGCTGAGAAGAACCAGGGCAAGCGCGATCTGGCACACCACCAGCCCCTTCTGCAGACGGGGACTGTCGGCGGCACTGCCTCTCCCTCCGGCCCGCAGGGCGGACTGCGGTTCCAGACGAGAGATCTTCAGAGCCGGCAGCAAGCCGAAGAGCAGACTGCTGAGCAGGGCGATGAGGGCGGTAAAGAGGAGCACCCTCCAATCGAGAGCGATTTCCTGGGAGCGAGGCAGCAAGCCTCCGCCCGCCGCGGCCAGCCAAGCCAGGAAAACCACCGCCAGCAGGACGCCCACCGAGGCCCCCAGTCCCGCCAACAGGACGCTCTCGGTCAGCACCTGCCGTATCAATCGCGGCCGGGAGGCGCCGAGAGCGTTGCGCAGAGCCATCTCCCTGCGGCGGGCTGCCGCCCGGGAGAGGGATAGATTGGCCACATTGGCGCAGGCGATCAACAACACCAGTCCCACCGAGGCCAGCAGCGTCCACAGCAGCGGACCCATGCTGCCGGACACAGCCTCCAGGCGGGGAACCAGCACGAGTTCGCGAGCCGGAATGGCCTGTTGCTGCTCGACTTGCCTGCTGATGGAATTGAGTTCCCCCTGAGCCGCTGCCAGCTTCGCCTGCGGATTCAAGCGGGCTATAAGCAAGAGAAACGTCAAGCGCCGGCCGGGATTCTGGATGCCGGCCCGCGTCAGAAGGTCGTTGCCCTGCAAGGCCGTCCAAAAGCGGGCGTCAGGATCAGGGAAATAGAACCCTTTGGGCATCACTCCGACGATGGTGTGGGAGAGTTCCTGATACTCCACCACCCGGCCCAAGACCTGGGGATCCCCGCCGAACTGACCTTGCCAGAGCCCGTAGCTGAGGATGATGGCGCGGGGCCCCCCTTCACGATCCTCCTCGGGCCGGAAGGACCGTCCCAGCAGCGGCTCCACTCCCAACAACGGAATGAGACTGGCCGATACCGCCTGCCCCCTCACATACTGCGGTTCTCCGCCTGCCATCAGCAGGGTGCCGTCCGACTCGTGGAAGGCTGCGATGTCCCCCAGGGCGCGGCTTTCCCGGGAGAAGTCCTGCAAGTCGAAAAAGGAAAAGGTTTCGTCGTGGCCCCGCTCCGTCGACTGATGGATCATGACCAGTCGATGGGAATCGGGATAAGGCAAGGGCTGCAGCAGAATGGAGTGGACGAGGCTGAAGATGGCGCTGTTGGCGCCGATGCCCAAGGCCAGGGTGAGGATTGCGGCCAGGGCATAGCCGGGCCTCTTGGAGAAGCTTCGCAGGGCGATTCGCAAGTCCGCCAGCAGGGATGTCATCAGATGGTCTCCTCTGGATCTGGGACGCCGCGGAGGGGGAGGTCCGGAACGTCCCGGGGATTCGTCGAAGCAGCTTTCCCGGCGCTCGGCCCAGGCTGTCTTGAGGATGTCGAAAACGGTGCGCGTCCAAAGGGCGGCTATTCCCAGCGCGCCGCGCCGCAACAAAGCCCGCCGGTAGCGGAGGCGGAAAGAGCGCTGCATCTCGCTTGCGAAGGTGCGGTGAAAGCGGTGCGGATAAAGGCGCAAAAGCGCCGCCAGGAGCTTCTGCGACAGACCCAGGCCCCAAGATCGCATGACCTTGCTCACGCTCCTCCGCCTTCGGCCAGCAGGTCTTTCTCGCGGGCCACCTCCAAGACCTCCTCCAGCCGGCGGGCCTCGGCCCGCGCCACCAGGCGGCCTTGCCGGGTGATCTGGTAGGTGCGGCGGCGTTGAGCCGGACTGCCTTGCGGATCGTCGGGGCCTTCAACCTCCTCGATGAGTCCGGCGGTCGTCAGGCGGCCCATCATCCGGTAAAGCGACCCGATCTCGAGATGAACCTGACCCTTGAGCTGCTCCTCGACCGCCTTGCAAATGCCGTAAGCGTGCAGAGGGCCTTCGGAAAGCACCAGCAGGACCTGGAAATCGGCGGGTTTCAGGGGTAGGAACTTGGAGACTTCGAGCTTCTTGCCGACCATTATCTGTAGTCTACTTATAAGAGGTCTACAGTGTCAAGGGGTTTGAGACGGGAGTGAGCGAAGGGATGGTGGAGGCAAGCGGGCTCGAACCGCCGACCCCCGGCTTGCAAAGTTCTTAACAAGCTATTGCAAACAAAAGACTTCCAGGGTCGCTCCTCCAAAAGCGGCCCCTATCCGGCCCCGGCCGGTAAAAACGGGCAACAGAACGCGCGACGTCCAGTTTGGAAAGCTGGCCAACTATTGAAAATAAAGAACCTATCGTCTATGGCCCCAATTCAATCCATCGCATCCAGTTGACAATACGAGACCTCCAAATCTAGCGGCGATTTTGTCGGCTCTCCACCGTCGAAGAGGACTCCTCGAAACGGTAGCCCACTTCCCGGATCGTGCGAATGAAGCGCGGACGGGAGGGGTCTTCTTCGATTTTGGAGCGAAGAGTATTGACGCAGCGGTCGACGCTGCGGAAGGTGACGTGGACGGAACTTCCCCAGACACTGTTGAGTATCTGTTCCCGGGTCACGGCCCGACCCCGATTGCGAAGGAAGAACTCCAGCAACCCGAATTCCTTGGGGGTCAACTCCACCTCCCCGTCGGGATGGCAGAGCCGGTGGGCAGCCTGATCCAGCTTAAAATGAGCGAAGGCGAAGGACTCCTGCGAGGCCTGTTTGCGCCGACGCATGAAGGCTTGCGCCCGCGCCAGCAGTTCGCGCACCCGGAAGGGCTTGGTGACGTAATCGTCGGCTCCCAGATTGAGGCCGAGGACGGCATCCGATTCTTCTCCCTTGGCGGTCAGCATGATGATGAAGGCGTCGCTGCCTTGACTTCGGATCCGGCGGCACACCTCGAACCCGTCGACACGCGGCAGCATAATGTCGAGCACGACCAGGTCGATGCCCGGGCCGATTTTGGCCAGAGCCACTTCCCCATCTTCTGCCGTTTCCACCTGAAAGCCGCTCACTTGGAAATTGTCCTTGAGCACGCGGCGCATGGCCTCGTCGTCTTCGACGATCAAGACGGTCTCAGCGGTCATCTCTAATGCGTCTCCTGCGGATTCACGTCCACCGGCAGGGCAACTCTGAAACGGCTCCCCTCACCAGGCCGGCTCAGAACTTGGACGGAGCCCCCATGGGCCTCGGTGACAAATTTGACAATGCTGAGCCCGAGCCCGCAACCGCTAGTCGGCCGCGACAAGCTCTGGTCAGCCTGGTAGAAGCGATCGAAGATTCGCGCAACGGTCCGTTTCGACAGGCCGATTCCCTGGTCGCACACCTCGATCCGCACCTCGCTCTCATGCTGCCAAGCTCTCAGCACGACCTCCTTGGTCCCTGGGCTGTACTTGCAGGCGTTATCCAGGAGATTGACAAGAACGATGACGAGACCGTCTGGGTCGGCCATGATCAGCGGCAAATCGCGGGCGATTTCCAGGCGCAACCTCCGCCCGGACGAGTCGAACAGATCAGATACGGCGTCCACTGCCTTCTCTACGATCTCCCCGACACTGACAGGCCGCATCCTCAGCAGGGCCTCTTTGTGCTCCAATCGGGAAAAGGTGAGGAAGTTGTCGATCAGCCTTCCGAGACGTTCGTTCTCCCTGCGAATCAGTTGGAGATAGTCTTCTACCGCTTCCTGGTCTTTCAGTTTCCCGCTCAGCAGGGTCTCAACCAGTGCCCGGGTAGACGAGAGCGGCGTCTTCAGTTCGTGTGAAACGGTTGCCACCAAGTCATTTCGGAAGCGGCTGAGGCGGAGTTGGGACAGGAAGTGGCCGGAAATCAAAAAGGCTAGAAGGGAGGCTCCGGTCACTACGGCCAGCGCGATGAACAGGTACCTGGTCACGCGGCGTTCGGCCTCGGAGGCGAAGGGGTCCCCGCCTCTAAGAGTGAGCGCGAGCCGCCACCCTGGGAAGTAGGAGCCCAGTTCTTGGACCAGGAAGGCCTGGCCGGAACGGTCCGACTCCTCGCCCGGAAGCAGGATTCTCACCTCCACATCGTCCTGCTGGAACTCCTCGTCCACCAACGGCTGCAGTTCGCTGCGCAGACGCCTTTGGCTAAAGAGCGCAAGAAGCGTTCCGCCCGACGACGAGACCGTGAGGACTCCAGGCTGGTCCAAGTCTGAGCGTTTCATGTCTTGGACGGTCGCAGCCTGCTCCAAGAACCGTCTAGCGAGTAGCTCTGCCTCCAGCGTGTCGAAGGACAGCGCCGAATCGGGAAAGAGATCGTGCAGCTCTCTCATTGCGAAGAGTCTCTGATCGGCCTGCAATTCTAGGTCGACATACTGGTTGAGCCGCTGTGCCAGCTCACCGGCCAGACTGCGGGCTTCGTCGGCACTGGTCTTGGCCAGCAGTTTCACGGCGAAAAGTCCGGCTGCAACCGATATCGAGCCGCCCGACTCATCCGATGTGTTCTGATAGCTTGGATGTCGGAACAGGTTGAGCAGGAGATTGAGCGCCGATCGGGTTCGGCCCGCTTTGCGGAGGCTGCGAGCCTGCCCCAACAAGGCCCGAGCCTCGACTTCCGGAGCTCGTGCGGCATTCGCCAAAAGGCTGTACTGGCGGGCGGCAGCCGGATAGTCTCGTTCGACAAACTCAACCTCCCACGCCGATCTGAAGGCGGCGGGGGAGGGGCTCACGCCCGCGTCCGCACTGTTGGAAGGATAACGAACCCGCCCCCCTTCTCCGAACACCACGAGGCTGTGGCAGAGGCCTGTTCGGACCAGCCTGGCGAAGAGGCCGGGAGCAGGCGTTGTGATGGCGGCTGAGTCGAGAGCCCTTGTCACCTCGGCCTCGAAATCCTCCAACCTCCTCCGAGCCTGTTCCATCTGACCGGAGTAGGCCGAGCGCAGCTTTTGGCGGGCAGCCAGCCTCTCATTCTCGACCGCCCGGTTGAGGAACCAGATGACGCAAACGACCGGCAGGAAAAGGGCAAGGCACAAGAGCGCAATCGCCGGCCAGGAACGCTCCCTACTGAGTAATGCCCTTGGTTTGCTCATTTCGTATCGTCTGTGGCTCCTTGAGCGGGCTCAATCGCGTTGATCGGCAAGCCAGAGTTGGCGTTGGAAAGTCGTTTCTTGCCACAATACCGTTTCTCCATCGGAGCTGAAAACCGGAACCGTCTGACTGATTCCGGAGGTAAGGTTGGGAAAGTTTTCGATCGTGTCCTCAGCCGCGTCAAAGTAAAATACACGCCACACGGATTCGGTCGATCCAGTGAAGAAGAAACGCTTGCCGTCGGGTGCCCAGCTTCCGCAGTACTCCCAGCTCCCGTCATGAGAAAAGAGCGGCCCCGAGATCTGACCCTCCAGGTCGACCTCCCAGTTACGGTTGTCTTCGTAGCTGAAGAAGGTGAGTCGATTCTCCCCTGGGCGCCATGCGGGAACACAGTCGAGCCAGGCATCGAACTCTTTCGTCAGGACGCGAGGCTGGCCTGGATTGGCAGCCTCAAACAGGAAGACATCCAAATCATCGCAGTCCCCTTGGCATCCCAAAGCGGCCAACAGCGAGCCGTCAGAGGACCACCGCACGGCGCCATAATGCCACTCCTGAAGCGCGCCGAGCTTTGTGGGATCTCCGCCTTTTACAGGAATAGTCATCAGGTCCTTGCCGACCAGATAAGCCAGGCGGGTGCCGTCGGGCGACCAGGCGATTTCGCTTGGAGCGGCGGCTCCGATGTCAGCGAGCCGCTTGGCCTCGCCACCCTGGCTCGGCAGGAGAAACAGTCCTCGACGCCCCGCGTCCCCCGAGATGAAGGCAAGCTGAGAACCGTCGGGAGAGAGATGCAAAGCTTTGCCCCAGCGGGGTCCGGCGATGGCAGCGTCGAGCAGTCGCCGCCGTTGTTCCCCCGTCTTGGACATTGAGTAGATGCCCTCTTGGCCAGGTCCCTCTCCGAGAAAATAGATGGTCTGCCCGTCGGGCGAGATCTCGCCGTTGGTGCCACGCGTCAAGATCGAGGCCGCCTCTGGGCGGCGGGCGGATCCGACCGCCAGTTTGGTTTGAACCTTCACCAAACTGAAAGCCAGGGTCCCGGCTTGTCTAGCCACCCGGGTCTGTATGGCAAAAGCATCATCAAAAAAAGTCACCTGCCGCGGGTCTTCTGTGCTCTTCTCTGCGCCCTCGAAGCGCAGCTTCCAGATGTTCCCCTGATCGTGGTAATAGAGCCACTTGCCGTCAGGCGACCAGCCAGGGGCGTCGGCATTGCGGCCACGGGGAACAGGACTGACCAAAGGCTTCTTGTTAAGCTGGGTCTTGTCTTTGCCGTCGGAGGAAAAGACCCAAAGGTCCCTGGTCGGCTCAGTCTTCGACGCGGGTGTGGTCAAGGCTATCCAGCCGCCATCGGGAGAGTAGGTGCCGAGCGAGATCTGGCGGAAATTCAGGGCCTTCGGCAAAGACAGGATTGCGGTCACCCGTTCCTTTCCGTCCAACCCCAGAAGGACGACTGCGTAGTCCCTGATGCGCAGGTAGGCAAGCCCTTTGCTGTCCGGCGTCCATCCGATCCACAACCTTCGATCTCGAATCCCAAGGGGATTTCCCAGCTTTCTCGGGCTCCCACCTCGAGCTGAAACGACATAAACCTGGGAGCGGTAGGCCTTCCTTTTTTCCTGTACAAATCGGGATCTGGGCACTGTGGAAAGATCGCCCTCGTAAGAATCAGCGACCTCCGACACCACGAACGCAATGGAGGCTCCGTCGGGCGACCATCCAACGAGTTTCAACCCTGCCTTCGCTCCTGGCTGGCCCGGCTCGGGCACGCCGGCACTTCCCGGTCCCCAGTCGTTCAACAGCGGCCGAACGCTGCTCTGCCTTCGGTCGGTCAGGTAAAGGGTGACGTTGGAGGTGCTATTGCGGGCTCCGGGGCCGCCGCTTCTCGCACCGGCCTTATCGGCGGGCCAAGGACCGAGGTAAGCCAAACTCTCGCCGTCAGGAGAAACGTCAAAGGAAAACGAGGAAGAATGTCCCACGTCCGTTGTTTCTTTGACCAGAGTATAAGTGGCGCCGGCTGAACTTTGCTTAGTCGGGGACACGCCCCCCTCCGGCAATCCGGCCAGAAGTCTCTCGGCCTCGTTGAAGACTGCCTCCTCTTCGGGGAAGAGGCGCATGACTTGGCGCAAGGCGGTCGATGCCTCAAGAGGCTTGCCGAGTTTCAGGAGGGCCAGGCCGAGGCGGAAACGGGCTTGGGCAAGCTGCGAGCGGGTCGCGCCCCTATCCTTGAGGATGACTTGATAGAGTTCAACGGCCTTGTTGAGATTGCCAACCGTCAACTCTTCAAAATAGGCCTCCTGCAATTGGACGCCGACGGGCTGGG
Organism: Acidobacteriota bacterium; assembly: GCA_035471785.1. Classification (NCBI taxonomy): domain Bacteria; kingdom Pseudomonadati; phylum Acidobacteriota; species Acidobacteriota bacterium. The sequence goes on along the minus strand of DATIPQ010000120.1, from coordinate 4,477 downwards.
CCAGCCCCTGCGTCCCCCAAAAAGCCAGGAGTGCAAAGGAAAGCAAATACCGGATCACTGTCGATTGTCGCTTCATTGTCGCTTCTCCTCGATGGATCGAGTCTCTTTAGGTTGAAGTCCACATCATGTGCGACATTAGCGGTTGAAAGTTACCCTTATGTTACGGCGACTTCCCCTTTTGTTCCTGAGGGGTGGTGCTCTCCTCCACACAAGTATATTGACAGACGACAATCCTGACGGCTTGGGAAATCAGCGGTATCCTGACGATGCAGTCAAATCGTTATCAGGTTCCTAAGCATCTGGCTCCGGGGCCGCCTATGAAAGCCCTGCAGGCGGAGCCCGTCGCCGGCCATCCAAGACATTCCCGTTTCGGTCATAGAGGGCGCTGTGGTCCTCCGGGCGGAGTCCAAGGAAAAAGGTCGAGGGGCGCCTCTGTTGAGACTTGCATACTGACGACCAGCAATGGTGGTGGTATCCTGGCACGAACCTCAGGCGGGTCAGCGGGTCCGTCTGGAGGTTGCTGGTCCTCGTGGTCGATTCTTTGCCGACTTTAACCAGTCTAGAAAGACGATGAAGAAGAGACGGACTTACGTAGCGAATCGGCGCACCGTTCGCGCAATCGCAGGCCTAGAGGGACGATACCGCTCTGAGTTCCTTGATTCCTCGCCGGGGCGCCTGGCCCTCCTTGACCAAGATTGGTTAGCTGGGCTTCTATTCTTTCTTGAGCACGTATATCCGCAGGGTCGCAACGACGATCTTTCTATGCGCTACTATAAGAGCGCCGAAAACGTCATCTGCAAGTGGTTCCGCCCCGTAGAATCGAAAGCCGAGGATGCGATCAAGGCATGCGCGAAACAACAGTGGCTTCCAACTCGCGCCTCGTGGTGGACGGACGGTTCATTCTCAAGTCCTCTTACCAAGGCGCTCTCGCGGGAGAATGCAGGGAAACGGAGAGACATAGAGATGGTGGTGGACTCACTCCGCTTTGTGTTAACCCTGCCTGATCGAAATCTAGTTCGTTTCTCTCGTTCTGAAGTGCGAGCTGGGAGGGTGACTGAGCATTACAAGCTCCTGCAAGAACTGCGGCAGGTGGGTCCGAAAACAGCGTCCCTATACCTTCGGGATCTTTGCACCCTCTATTCGCTGACCCCCGATCCGGAGCAACTTGTGAGCATCCTTCCCGTCGACACCTGGGTTCGCCAGGTGTGCGAGTGGCTGGGTGTAGTCAGCGCGGACGATACCGAGTCCCTGGTTCGGGAGAGGATCGTAGATCTCTGCGAGGCGGCAAGCGTGTCTCCAGCAGAATTCAACTGCGGTGCATGGTATCTTGGCCGTGGCAGCTTCCGTCTGTGTCTTGAATTGCTCGCGACTCGGAGCTAACCAAACGGTGCCTGTGTCACTGTCGTGGCACCCATGATTCACGGCAGCCCCCGATATGGACACGCTGGCCGTCTAACTGCGGCCGGAGTGAGCGGTGGGCACCAAAAAGTCTTGCAGCCTGAGTCGCGTGCGGGTCGGTTCAGCCGCTAGGCAAAGCTGGAAATGCCCATGAAGAACTCGCAGGCCCGAACCCGTTGCCGGACAAAGGCACTCCAGTTTCGGTCATAGAGGACGCTGTGATCTCCAGGGAGACTCCGAGCCTACAAGCCGAGGGGTATGCCTCGGTCAAGACTCTAGAGCCCCATACTGGCTCTATCCACCCTATCCCATTGCATCGGGCGGAGAGCGCCCTCAAAAAAGGAAAGGGATCTACCGGGCGCAATGGCAGCGTGCCTCATTGCTCGGAAACGGGCAAATAGACGGTAGGCACTTGATACCCATCGCCGACAATGCCAACTAGAACCAGGCGTCCCCTATCGGGAACCTCAAACTCAGTGCCGAACCTCCAAATCTCGGCCAACCTCTGATTGCCCAGCACCGGCAGCGGGAGCGTATTCCGGTCGCCTCGGTTTAAAAGGCGTCCTACCAGGAGCTCCATCTTCGACGTGTCTGAAGGCGAGACTCTGGTCACATGCAGCTTCATATTCCTACCCTCCGGGGAGACAGCGTCTTTGGGGGCGAAGCGCGAGAGCGGAATGGAAGGAAGAACTGCATCGGGGTGGAACGTCGCAGCGGCCTCACCGTTGCTCATGTACACGATTTCACTCAGATAGTCATTCGAGGTCATATACGGGCCATTCCAGCCTTCCACCTTCGGAGGCTCTTCGAGCAACGCCAGAAGTCCTTCACTTTCTAGCGGATATCGGCCGACGTCGAGACGAAACAAGTCTAGAGCGCCTTCCACGCTCAACAACTGAACGTTTAACAGCTCCGAACGCTGCCGATCGGCGAGACGCCGCAGTGCAGGTAACAGCCTTGCCGCTTCCGTTGCAGCCTCCGTTTCGCGATGTCTCTCCACCACATCGCTGGCCAACCTGAGGGCTTCAATATAGTCGCCTTTGTTTCTCCGTTGCAACGCCTCGTTCAGCAGTGCCCTGGCCTCCTGCTCCGAACCGGCGCAGGAAATAGCGGCGACCAAGCACAGGGCAAGAAATGAAATGCGGATGAGAGCCATTGAAGCGCTAATCCCCTTTGTCCGAGATTCCGAAGCGCGAGAGCCGCAATCGCGACCGTCTCGGGCCATTCCTGCTGCCTTTGAGGTATGAACTCAAGTATGGGGTCCCCATACTGACCCCGTCAAGCATGCTGAGCGCTCTACGGGCTCACAAGGCAGTGGGAACCAGGGATAGGCTGTCCGCCTTCAGAAACCCTCCGAAAGGAGTCAGCTTCCGGCAGGCGGCCCTTCCAAACCAACGCGCCCATAAGAAAACCTCGGTGGGGCTTCCGCCGTTCATCTTGCCCCCTGGACTAACGCGGATCTGGGAATGTTGCGGAAAGGGCGGCTTCTGCTCCCAAGGGTACAGCTAGTTCAGGACTGTCAGATCCTTTCGAGCACCAAATCCGTCCACGCTCTGGCCTCCCGATTAAGGGCGCTGAAACGTCTATAGAAGTAAGCGCTGCCGGCTATCCCAGACAAAAGTCTAGCCGAACCTATGTGCCGCCGCTCCGACCGACGGAGGTTTTGGCGGCTGCCCCGAGGCCAGCACGCTCCTAATTGAGACGAGAGAGCACGAGAACATCATGCAACCTGGTGGTCGCGCCCCTGGACAGATCTGCTTCCTGTGGGGATGTGGCCGCCTTGCTCCAGGAGTTGATCTCCAAGATCGGAGAAGAGGACTGGTACCACGAACAGGACTAAAGTCAAGAAAGCAGCACAATGCCCATTACCGAGCGCCAGTCTGAGCCGCATCCGAGACGAGGCCATCGCCGAGCTGCTGGCCTACCTGGACGTAGACCTGTATTTGAGCAAAAGCCAAGCCGCCTCCTACCTCTGCATCTCGGTCTCTTTTCTGGAGCGGCTGCTGCCCGAGATGCCCCGCTACCGGCTGGGCAGAAAGGTCCTCTTCAAGAGTCCGAGTTGGATGCCTGGATGGGCAGCCACCGCGAACAGCCATCCAGCCGCTGACGCCCGAGGAGGTAAGGCTTTTTCTCCGAGCCGTCCTGCGAGCCCCGCAGCACTACGCGCTTTTCTTATGCGCCGTCCATAACGGCATGCGCTCGGGCGACATCGCTGGCCTGCAATGGGGTGACATCGACTTCAGCGGCGGCTTCCTAACCGTGCGCCGCAGCAGAAGAAGATTGCCCGGATTATGCCGAGTCGAAAACCGCCCGGCTCAAGGCGCTGCGGGCCGAGCAGACTGCTGTCCAACCCCAAGTCGGCATAATTCTGCGCTCGGCATAATGACGTTTATTCCGATATCGGCATAAGCGTCATACGTTTGCGACCCTGCTCATCCAGAACGGCGAGCCCTTGGCCTACGTGCAGGACCAACTGGGCCATTCCAGCATCTCCATGACCGTCGACACCTACACGCACTGGATGCCCGGCTCCAACCGCCAAGCCATGGACCGGCTCCCCACCCTCGACTCACCCGGAGCCGAATTTGCGGAAGCTGAGCTCGATTGATCCCCGCAGCATCCGACATCCCATAGAGGTCTCCAATACCCCGGTTGAAGGAGATGCCCCTGTTCAAAAAAGCGACAGAATCCGGCCCCTATCCGGCCCCGACGCTTTCTCGGGCACATTAGAGGCCGAAGCGCACACAAGGCTAAACTACTGATTTCAGGGAAGATAGGGAGTGGTGGAGGCAAGCGGGCTCGAACCGCCGACCCCCGGCTTGCAAAGCCGGTGCTCTTCCAACTGAGCTATGCCCCCACAATGTCTGAAAGGAGATGGCAAGGCGAGAAGGGAAAGCCAGTGTTCTCAGACAACCGGACGGCAAGGTTGGAGCGTGGGGCGGGATGGCGTGCGGGATGTGATGCTTTCTTTCCGTTAGAAAGGAGGTGATCCAGCCGCAGGTTCTCCTACAGCTACCTTGTTACGACTTCACCCCAATCATGAGCCACACCGTCGGCGCCTGCCTCCCGAAGGTTGGCC
>DATIPQ010000119.1 GCA_035471785.1 Acidobacteriota bacterium | reverse complement strand
TTGAGGAGTTCGAATTCCACCGGGCAGCGGCCGCGGTGGCGGGAGAAGATGAAGCGCAGGCTGGAGAGTTTGTCTTCGTCCAGTTCGGAAATCAAGACGCGGATTTGGGCGCGTTGGATGCCGTTCTTCCAGGAATCCGCCAGCGGAGTGAGCTCGTTGAGGAGGATCTGGGTGTTGCCCTGGGCGTTGGCGTCGAGCTTGCCGGTGATGAGGACGGGTTCGTCGGTCTCAAGGCGGTCATGCAGCTCTTCGTAGGCCTTGGGAAAAACCACTACCTCGATGGTTCCGGTGAGGTCCTCCAAAGTGAGGATGGCCATGTTGGCGCCGCGACGGGTCTTCTTGCGGGCAACCGAGGTGATGACGCCTCCTAAGCGGATGTCGCGTCCGGCCATGTCGTCGTTGAGACTGGAGATGGGCATGCGCGAGAACTGCTTGAGTTCGGCCCGGTATTTCTCCAAGGGGTGTCCGGAGACGTAGAAGCCCAGCGTCTCCTTCTCGTAGGACCACTTCTCGCTATCGCCCCATTCGCCCACGTCGGGAATGTCGTCGAGCGATTCTTCTTCGGGAGCGGCGGCTTCCATGGCGGCGAACAGGCCGCCCTGTCCGCTGGCCCGGTCGCGCTGGCGCTTTTGGCCGATCTCGAAGGCCGAGTCGAGATGCTCCATGAGGCTGCGCCGTTTGTATCCCAGGCTGTCGAAGCACCCTGACTTGATGAGCGATTCGACCACCCGCTTGTTGATCTGTCTCAGGTCGACCTCTTCCACGAACTCGTAAAGGCTGGCGTAGCGTCCCTCGGAGAGCCTCTCCCGCGTTTCGATGATGTTGCGGATGGCGTTCTCGCCCACGTTCTTGATGGCCAGCATCCCGAAATTGATGGTGTCGCGCCCCTGGGCCTCGAAGTAAAGGCTGGAGGTGTTGATGTCGGGGGGCTTGATCTTGAGCCCCATGTCGCCGCACTCGGCCATGTACCTGACAATCTTATCGGTGTTGGAAGTTTCAGCCGTGAGCAGGGCGGCCATGAACTGGGCCGGATAGTGGGCCTTGAGGTAGGCGGTCTGATAAGCCAGCAGGGCGTAGGCGGTGGAATGCGACTTGTTGAAGCCGTAGCCGGCGAATTCCTTGATGAGGTCGAAGATGAACTCGGCTTTCTTGAGGTCCTTGCCCAGCTTCTTGGCCCCGTCCAGAAACTTGCGCTTCTGCTCCTGCATGACCGACATCTTCTTCTTGCCCATGGCGCGGCGCAGCAGGTCGGCTTCGCCCAGCGAGAATCCAGCCAGGGTGGAGGCGATCTGCATGACCTGCTCCTGGTAGACGATCACGCCGTAGGTGGGCTCCAGGATCTCCTCCAGCTCGGGCAGGGGGTATTTGACTTTGACCTTGCCATGGCGGCGCTGGATGAAGTCGTCGACCATGCCGCCCTTGAGCGGTCCGGGACGGTAGAGGGCATTGAGGGCGATGAGGTCGTCGAAGCGGCTGGGCTGCAGCTTCTTGAGAATCTCGCGCATGCCCGACGATTCAAACTGGAAGATGCCCGAAGTGCGTCCCTGGCTGAAGAGCTCGTAGGTCCTCTCGTCTTTGAGGGTGATGCCCAGCAGGTCGATTTCCTGCTTGAACTGGGCTTTGATCTGGTCGAGCGTCTGCTGAATAATGGTGAGCGTGGTCAGGCCCAGGAAGTCCATCTTGAGCAGTCCCAGCCGCTCCAGGTCGCCCATCGGGTACTGGGTGGTGATTTCCTCCTTGGGCGACTTGTAGATGGGCACCAGCTCCACCAGCGGCTTAGGGGCGATGACCACCCCGGCGGCGTGGGTCGAGCAGTGGCGGGCCAGGCCTTCCAGGCGCTGGGCGGTTTCCAGCAGGGTCTTGTAGCGGGGGTCCTCGGACTTGAGGTCCTGCAGATCGCGCTCCGTCTCCAGCGCCCTGCTCAGGGAGGCGCCGGGAGTGTTGGGGACCAGCTTGGCGATCTTGTTGACCTCGTTGAGGGGCACGTTGAGGCCGCGTCCCACGTCGCGCACCACGCCCCGAGCGGCCATGGTCCCGAAGGTGATGATCTGGCATACGTTGTCCTGACCGTACTTGCGGGTGACGTACTTGATGACGTCGGCGCGGCGGTGGGTGCAGAAGTCGATGTCGATGTCGGGCGGCGAGACGCGCTCGGGATTGAGGAAGCGCTCGAAAAGCAGATCGTACTGCAGCGGGTCGACGTCGGTGATGCCCAGCACGTAGGACACCAGCGATCCGGCCGCCGAGCCGCGTCCAGGACCCACCGGAATGCCGGCCTCCTTGGCGAAGCGGATGAAGTCCCAGGTGATGAGGAAGTATCCCGGGTAGTTCATCTGGTTGATGATCTTGAGTTCGTGGTCGAGACGTTGCTCGTACTCGTCGAAGCTGTGGCGCAGCTTGCCTTCTTTTTCGCGCTTCTTGAGGTATTCCAGACGCTCTTTGTAGCCTTGCTTGCAGACGTGCTCGAGGTAGGATTCCACGGTAAATCCTTCAGGCACCTCGGGCACGGGATAGAGGTTCTGAGTGTAGGGCTCGGGCAAAGTGAAGTTGCACTTTTCGGCCACTTCGAGGGTGTTGGAGAGGGCCCCAGGTATGTGCCCGAAGAGTTGTTCCATCTCCTCGGGACTCTTGAAGAAGAATTCGTCGGAGTGGTACTTGAGGCGGTTGGTGTCTTCGATGGTCTTGCCGGTCTGCACGCACAGCAGCACGTCGTGGGCGTAGGCGTCGCCGCGTTCCAGGTAGTGGCAGTCGTTGCTGCACACGACGGGGAGTTCCAGGTCCTGGGCGATCTTGATGATGTCGGGATTGGTCTTGATCTGGTCGTCGATGCCGTGGTTCTGCACTTCGAGGTAGTAGTCGCCAGGGGCGAAGATGTCCTTCATCTGGGAGGCGTGCTCCAGGGCGGCGGCGAAGTTGTCCTGGGCCAGGTTCTCGGCCACGCGTCCTTTGAGGCAGGCTGAAAGGGCGATGAGTCCCTGGGCGTGCTCAGAGAGCAGGTCCATGTCGATGCGGGGCTTGTAGTAGAAGCCTTCCAAGTAGCCGGACGAGACCAGCTTGACCAGGTTGTGGTAGCCGGCGGCGTCTTTGGCCAGCAGCACGAGGTGGTTGGCTCCCGCCGAGCGTCCGCTGCGTTCTTTGCGCGAGCCCTGGGCCACGTAGACCTCGCATCCGATGATGGGCTTGATGCCGCGCTTGTTGCAGATGTCGTGGAACTGTACGGCGCCGAAGAGGTTTCCGTGATCGGTCAGCGCCAGCGCGGGCATGCCCATGTCCACGGCCTTGCCGACGACCTTTTCGAGCTTGTTGGCGCCGTCCAGGAGGCTGAAGTGGCTGTGCAGGTGGAGGTGGGTGAATTTGGCGTTTTGGGGCATGGCGGAGGCTTTTTCAAGTTCGAGGTTGGAAATTCGAAATTCGATCCAATAGGGTCACGCTACTCCCATTCTATGGTCCCAGGAGGCTTGGAAGTGATGTCGTAGACGACGCGGTTGACGCCGGCGACTTCGTTGACGATGCGCGAGGAGATGCGGGCCAGCAGCTCGTAGGGGAGGTGGACCCAGTCGGCGGTCATGCCGTCCTGGCTGTGGACGGCGCGCAGGGCGATGACGTTTTCGTAGGTGCGGTCGTCGCCCATCACTCCCACGCTGTGCACCGGCAGCAGCACGGCGAAGCTCTGCCAGATCTTCTCGTAGAGTCCGGAGCGGCGGATCTCCTCGCTGACGATGGCGTCGGCTTCCTGCAGCACCTTGATACGCGACTGGGTGACGGCGCCCAGGATGCGCACCGCCAGGCCGGGACCGGGGAAAGGCTGGCGGTGGACGAAGGCGTCCTCCAGCCCCAGCTCGCGTCCCACCGACCGGACCTCGTCCTTGAAGAGTTCGCGCAGCGGCTCGACCAGCGCCAGGCGCATCTTCTCGGGGAGTCCTCCGACGTTGTGGTGGCTCTTGATGACGGCCGAAGGACCGCGCACCGACACCGACTCGATGACGTCGGGATAAAGCGTCCCCTGCACCAGGAAGTCGATCTGTCCCAGCTTGTCGGCTTCCTCGTCGAAAACGTTGATGAACTCGCGTCCGATGATCTTGCGCTTCCGTTCGGGATCTTCGACGCCGTGCAGAGCCTCCCAAAAGCGCCGGCGGGCGTCCACGGCCACCACCTTGAGACGGTGATCGGCAAAGGCATCCTGCACATCCTGGAACTCGTTTTTGCGCAGCAGCCCATTGTCGACAAAGATGCAAGTGAGGCGGTCGCCGATGGCCTGGTGGACGAGCAAGGCGGCCACGGTGGAATCGATGCCTCCCGAGAGTCCGCAGACGGCGTGTCCCGGACCCACCTGGGAGCGAATCTTGTCGACGGCCTCGCTCACGAAAGAGGCGGGCGTCCAGTCGCCGCCGCAGCGGCAGATGCGGAAGAGGAAATTGTCGAGGATCTGGCGTCCCCGCTCGGTGTGGACGACCTCGGGATGAAACTGCAAAGCGTAGCGGTGACGGGAAGGGTCGCTCATGGCGCCGATGGCCGAGTCTGAGCGGGCCTCGACGGCGAATCCGGGCGGCACCTCCTCGATGTGGTCTCCGTGGGACATCCACACCGTGGTGGGTGCGGCGATATCGGCCAAAAGCGCCGAGGCCCGGTCTGGGGAGGAAGCGATGCTGAGAGTGGCGCGTCCGTACTCGCGGCGGCGTCCCGGTTGTACCAGGCCTCCGTAGTGGCGGGCCATGAGCTGCATTCCGTAGCAGATCCCCAACAGCGGGCCCTGGAAGTCGAAGATGCCGGAGTCGGGTTGGGGGGCGTCCTCTCGCAGGACGGAATCCGGGCCGCCCGAGAGGATGATGCCGCTGGGCTTGCGGCGGACGATTTCACCCCAGGAAGCGGTGTAGGGAAGGATCTCGGAATAGACCTTGGCCTCGCGGACTCGACGGGCGATCAGTTGCGTGTACTGGGAACCGAAGTCGAGGATCAAGATCGATTCGTGCTTGGCCTCCACCGCCGTCGGCCCTTGCACGGACTGCTCCCCGGTCCTGGATTCTCGAAGCTGAGTCGGCTCGCCGGACATGCGCTCTTTTCCCTGTGTTCACAGACACTTCGGCTGTCTTTCCTGCGGTGGTGCATGAGCCGGAGAGTCCGAAGAAGGGAGGAGCAGCCGGCAGGAAAGTGCCGGCTATTTGCTCCTGCCATTGTTGTATCGAGGCGGAGTATAGCATGCCTGAGTGACGTTGTTGAGGAGTGCGGGCCGGGTCGGCCTCGGGGCGAATTCGAGGTCGCCCAACAGTCCTGGGGAGTTGCTGAAGGGCCGCCTCATGGTCTATGAGGACGGCCTTCTTCTGGACCAGGGTCAAACAACCCACCCGTCTTTGTCGAAGGCATCGCAAGTCGCGGCCCGTTCTCACTGTTGGGGAACGAAGCGGTTGTTCGGGCCCTGACTGTCGGCAGAGGTGGGAGTGGCGTAGTAGCCCTTGCGGGTGCGTGCCACCAGGTCGCGGCCGCTCACGTCGACGCGGATGGAGCGCCAGGAGCCGTCCTGGTTGGGATTGCTGGAGGAGTAGGCCAGCGAGTATTGGACGCGCAAATCGTCGGCGATCTCCGAGTAGACGGTGGAGAGGTCGTGGATGGTGCGGGGCTGATAGAGGCGTCCGCCAGTCTGGTCGGCGATCATCTCCAGTTGGCGGCGAGCCTCCTCGTACTGCGCGTTCACGCTCCCCGATGAGCCTCCAGGAATCCGGCGGCCGCGTCCGCCGCCCAGGATGACGCCCACGATGTCGCCGATGCCGGTGCTCTGGGGGCTGCCGCCCACCGTGGCGCGGGTATCGAGGAAGATGGTGTAGATGGTGGTATCGACCTCCTGCACCGAGCGGTAAAGCTGACGGAAGCTGACCCGCGAGCCGGGGTCGTTGCTGAGGCGTCCGTCGACGCCGTCGGTGAAGACCACTACCGCCTTTCGTCCTTCCACACCGGCCAGGTACTCGTTGACGCTGACATAGAGGGCGTCGTAGAAGTGCGTCCCGCCGTTGGAGCGGATCCGATGAATGGAGTTGGCCACCTCGTAGCGGTCGTTGGTGAAGTCTTGAATCAGCCGCACCCGGTCGTTGAAGGTTGCCACTGCGATGCGGTCGTTGGACTTGATCTCGCGGGTGAAGTCGATGGAAGCGTCGCGGATGAGGTCGATGTGATTCTTGGTCGATCCGCTGATGTCGAGCAAGAGGAGGAGGTTGAAAGGCGCCTCCGTGTTCTGAAAGCGCTCTATCTCCTGCAGTCGGCCGTCCTCGTAGACGCTGAAGTCGTTTTCCCGCAGGTGGGCTACGCTGCGGTTGTTGCGCCGGTCGGTGACGGCCACGTTGAGGTGGATGAGGTTGACCGAGGAACGAAAGAGGGGCGCGCCGTTGATTTCCTCGTCGGGGCCGGCCACCGTGTACTCCGGAGTGGAACCGCCCGAGGACTGATCGCTTTGGCTGGGCTGATTGCCTTCCTCTTCTTCGCCCAGAGTGGGAGGCGCGCCGCGGCGGTTGTCGACGCGGCGGTTATCCGGATCGTAGGATCCGCCGTAGGGATCGTCGCTCCGCTGATCGGACTGGCCGCTTCCGGGATAGCCCTGCCGGTCCCGGTCGTCCCGGTCTTCCACCACAGGCGGGCTGGGGACGCGCCGAGGAATGGATGATCCGCCGGCGCCGGGCAGCAGGCTGACGTCGCCTTCCAGGCTGGACGCATAGAGCAGTGGACCGGCGCCGTCCCCGATTTCGCGGGACAGCTTGCCGGCCCGCATTTCGATGTCCTCGCCCCAGCTCAGGACGCCCCCGGCGCGTACGTAGGCAAAGAGATTGATGTCCGGAGACGCTTCTACCTTGACCCGCCCCCTGACCGATTCGAGACGCAAGTCCTTGGCCGGCTGGCGGCGCAAGCGCAGGTCGATGTCGCCCGATTCGCTGAGCAGGGAAACCGATCCGGTCAGATTGGAAGCCAGCACGTCACCCGTCATGGTCTGCACGCGCACGTAATCGTCGAGTTCTTCCACCTCGACCTGAGGATTGGCGCCCCAGACTACAACCCGCACGCCATGCGGAACCTCGATGTCGAATTCGACCGATTCTCCTTGGTAATCGAAGAAGAAGCTCTTCAGAAAGAGACGGTCTGCGGCTTTGGCGGTGATCAGCTCCACTTCGCGCAGGCGCTCTTCCCGGCTGACCTTGCGCTTGAGCCTAACCTGGGCTTGGGTGACGTCGGCTCCGCGCACTTTGATGCTCCCGTAGTCGTTCTCCACCACCACCAGCTCTCCTGCCGAGAGGGGGAAGACACGGGTCTCGGTGCGCTGGACGGGCTGGCCCAGCAGGGAGGAGGAGAGCCCGAGGCCGAGCGCCAACAGCAGCCCGACCGGAGCAAGACGAAGGATCAGACCGGCAGGAGTTCTTTGCATCACATTTACCAAGACGAGGTTTTCAGTCACATTGTTCAGAGCCGCCGGCCGGCAAAGGCCGTGAGGTCGCCGCTTTTCAACGGTCATCGTGTAGACCGCCGCGAACCCGACTTGCAGCAGGCCGCTCATGAGACAATGATGGGCGATATGAGGGTGAAGTTGCTTTTTGTGCTCTTGAGCGGCTTTCTGGCCGCCGCTTTCCTGCAGGCGCAACCGGGCAGTCTGCACTACCTTTACTTGTCTGATCAGCGGGTCGTTACGGTGGAACTGATCGACGCCGAGAGCGTGATTATCAATTACGTCAACCTCTCCGACACCATCGTCACCGTAAGGGCGCCCTGGGTCGTGGTGCAGGACGCCCAGCAATCGGTCTACCGGGGCCACGTCATTCTCAATGAGAATCCCCTCTCGCCTTTCGAGCAATATGATGTCACCGACCAGATTGGCCCGGGCGAGTTCAAGGGCTACACCGTCCTGGGACGTTTTGACTTTCAGGCGCCGCCGGTCAAGTGCTACTTCCGGGAGGCCGGAGAGGTGCTGGCGCTGGAACCCTTGACGGCCGATGAATTCGAACTGGCGGCCAACCGCATCGGCGAACTCAACCTGGAGATGGCCGACCGCACCGCCATGATCCAGCAGGCGGGTTTTTTCGAGGGACATGGCCAGAGGCATCGTTCGGGGGAGGACTCTTTCGCTCCCCTGGCCGAACTCTTTCCTGACCTCGACCTGCTGGGTCCCATGCTGATCCGCAATCCCCGTCCCCTCCTGCCGGAGTCGGACGAAGACCTGCCCAAGCCCGTTGTCGTCACCATCGAATGCGACGTGGCGCGCTCGGGCGGCATGTTCAACCTGACGGTCAAGAAGGGCGTCAACAAGCGCGTCGATCAACTGGCGGTGGACTTTATCCAGAACTCCTGGAAGGTCCTTCCCGCCATCGCCAACAGCAAGGTGGCCGACGCCAAAACCACCCTCAACGTCCTCTTCGACCCCGACCAATAGGAAGCCGGGGAGGAGGCCTCCTCCCCGGCTCGCTGAGAACGGAAACAAGGCCGACGGCGCCTTACTTCCTAGGCACTCCATCGCTGCCCCTGTCCAACTGGCTCCCGGCAGATTCTGGAGTCCTCCCAACCATGCCCCCTCCCCTGCCGGAGGGCAACGGCCGCTTCAGGGCCCGGTTGCGGTGAACTTCAAATCCCACACCGAGTAGCTCAAAAGGCCCTTGCCCTCAATTTCAACGGTTGCGTAATTCATGCAGCGGCTCCCCAGAATCCCCAGCATACTTTTCATATTTGACAGAATAATTGTACTGAATCATAGCTTCCAGTCATAGAATTAGAGAACACATAGGTAGGGCCAGTCTTCGTGAAATCTTCAGAAAGGGAACAATGTTGGTTACTTGACGAGTGTGGTAGACTCGATAAACAAACCTAATTGGTGAGCCTATCTTTTAATGAGAGCCAAAAGCGAATTGCATGACCGAATTGACAACGCTCATGAATCATTCCAGAAACAGGAATTACGTTCACCGGAGGCAGTCGCAGCGGTTTTTGGACACCGCCATATCACCTATGCAGAACTAGACCGGTGGTCCAACCGTTTCGCTCATTTCCTAAGGGCTAAGGACATCGGTCGCGAAGACTTAGTCGGCATCTGTCTGCATCGCTCTTTGGAAATGCTGGTAGCAATACTCGGGATTCTCAAGGCAGGCGCGGCTTATCTGCCTCTCGACCCCGCCAATCCCCAAAGTCGCTTGAAAACCATGGTGGGTGACGCAGGGCCGGCTCTTCTGGTGGCCGAAGAAGACACCGCCGAGCTTCTTCCCGCCGACCCGAACAGCGCCCGTATCGACAGGGACTGGGGAAAGATTTCAGGCCTACCGTCGCATCCTCCTGAAGTCGAGGTTTCCGGCCGCAACCTGGCTTACGTTATCTACACCTCGGGTTCAACCGGTGTCCCCAAAGGCGTCATGATAGAGCACCGCTCGCTGGCCAACCTGACCGCCGGCCTGATCGCAGACGACCTGTTGGAGGAACGGGACCGGTTCCTACAATTCGCGTCCATCGGCTTCGATGCTTCCGCGGCCGAAATCTATCCCTGCCTGGCCAGCGGGGCCACGCTTGTGTTGCGCAGTCCCGAGATGATCCAGTCGGCCCAGTTCTTTCTCCAGGAGAGCGCCAAACGGCAACTCACCCTGATGGAGTTGCCGACGGCATTCTGGCATCAGCTCAGCGCCGAGATGGAGAAGTCCCGCATCCCTCTGCCCCCTTCGTTGAGAGTCATCAACATCGGCGGAGAGGTCGGCCTTCCACAGTTTCTAAGGGCGTGGCGGAAGCGTCCGCCCGGGTTGCGTCTCTTCAACACTTATGGTCCCACCGAATCAACCGTAAACGCCGCCACTTGCGAGATCTCGGATGATGAAGGAAATCTGCCCTCCATTCCCATCGGCTTTCCTTTCCACGGCCTGAGAATCCACATTCTCGACGAGGCCATGCGGCCGGTCGAGGATGGGGGGCAGGGCGAACTGTACATCGAGGGGATCGGCTTGGCGCGCGGCTACCTAAAGCGGCCTTCCTTGACGGCGGCGAGTTTTCTGCCTAATCCGTTCGGCGATCCCGGAGAGTCTTCCGGCAGCCGCCTTTATCGCACTGGAGACGTTGGGCGCCTGTTGCCGGACGGGCGGATCGAATTCCTGGGCCGCACTGACCACCAGGTCAAGTTGCGGGGTTTTCGCATTGAACTGGGTGAGATCGAAGCCGTTCTCGCTTCCCACCCTGAAATCGCCCAGGCTGTGGTGATGCTGCGGGAGGACGCACCGGGCTCGAAGCGTCTGGTGGCTTATCTGCAGGCAGGAAAGGAGTCCCTCACCGTCGATCAGCTGCGGGATTTCTTGAAGGAGAGGCTTCCGGAGTACATGGTGCCGGCCGTCTTTGTGACTCTCGATGACTTCCCCTTGACGGCCAGCGGCAAGATCGATCGGTCCCATCTCCCGCTCCCGGCGCCTAGCAGACCCGACCTGGAACAGCCGTTTGTGCCGGCCGAAACCCCGGATGAACAGGCTATGGTCAAGATCTTCCGGGAGGTGTTGGCGCTGGAAAGAGTCGGCCTCAAGGACGATTTTTTTCATCTGGGCGGACATTCCCTGCTGGCGGCTCAAATCATCGCCCGCATCAGGGAGGTCTTCCAGGTCGAAATCGACTATGGCGCCTTTTTCAGGAGCCCTCATGTCGCCGGCTTGACCGAGTCGGTCAAAGAGAGACGGCAGTCCTCTTCAGCCAGTCGTTTTCCGCCTCTTCGCCCGGCCGACCCCTCGCTGCCGCCTCCTCTTTCCTTTTCGCAGGAACGGGTGTGGTTCATCAGCCAGATGTCGCCGACCAGCAGGGCCTATAACGCCTACCTGACCGTTCGCTTCAAGGGTCTGCTGGATGTCGACGCTTTGCGGGAAAGCCTCAACGAGGTGATTCGGCGTCATGAAATCCTTCGCACTTCCTTTCCTCTTCAGGATGAACAGCCGGTGCAGCGGATTCATCCCCCTTGGCAGGTCGATCTGCCGTTAATCGACTTGAGGGCCCTGCCTGAGGTCGAAAGGGAAGCGGAGGTTCGGCGGCTGGTGGGCAATGCTTGCCGAAGCCCCTTCGACGTGACCCGCATCCCCTTGCTCTCCTGGAGCCTGCTCAAGCTGGCCGATCGCGAGCATCTTTGGATACAAGTCGAGCACCACCTGCTTCATGACGGATGGTCGATGTCGCGTTTGGCTTCCGAGATCGAGTCCCTCTACAGGGCCTTTTCCCAGGGCCTGCCGTCTCCGCTGTCAGCTCCACGACGCCAGTTCCGCGATTTTGCCTTCTGGCAAAGGGAGTGGGTGGAGAGTCAGGCTGCGAAGGAGCAGATGGCCTTTTGGAAGGCTCAGTTAGCGCACTGTCCCGACCTCCTCAAGCTGCCGACCAGCCGTTCTCGTCCCAGGGCCCAGAGCTTTGAAGGGCGCGTCATCAGAATGGAGTTGGACCCGGAGTTGGCCGCCGATTTGCGGAGCCTCAGCCACCGTCAGGGAGTGACCTTCTTCATGACCTTGGTCGCTCTTTTCAAGGTGCTCTTGCGCTTCTACACAGGTCGAGACGACATCCAAATCGGCACTGGCTTGGCCAACCGACGGTTGCGCGAGTCGGAAGAAATCCTGGGCATGATCATCAACAACGTGGTGCTTCGGGCGGATCTCTCCGGGAATCCCACCTTGGGAGAGCTTCTGGGGCGCATCAAGGAAACCACCCTGGATGCCTACGCCAACCAGGATCTTCCTTTCGACAAGGTGGTGGAGGGACTCCGGCCCAAGCCCAACCTGAGTTACAACCCGCTTTTCCAGGTCATGTTCAGCTTTCATGACGCCCCCATGCCCGACCTCAATCTTCCCCGGCTCAAAGGACGCTTCGAGTACCCTCACAACGACACCGCCAAGTTTGACCTCAACGTGATCGTCACGCCGCGGGCCGAACAGCGGGTGGGCCGCAAGCCCCAGGACGAGGACCAGTCGGTCCTCTTGGAGTGGGAATACAATACCGCCCTCTTCGAAGAGGGAACCGTTGCCGGCTGGATCGCCCACTATCGCCAACTATTGGAAAGCGCCTGCCGGGATCCGCGTCAGCGGCTTTCCCAACTCCCCAGTTGCCGGGCAGAAGAGCGCGTCCAAGTGGTGCACCTGTGGAACCAGACCGAGCGCCCCAGTTTGCGTCAACTGTGCGTACACCAACTCTTCGAAGCTCAGGCGGACCGCCGAGCGGAGGCTGAAGCGGTCCTTTTCGGCGGCCAAGGCCTCACCTACCGGGCTCTAGACCGCCGAGCCAACCAAGTGGCGCGGCGTCTTCACGATTTGGGCGTCGGTCCCGAGGTCCGGGTGGGGATCTACCTGGACCGCTCCCCGCAAATGGTCGCGGCGCTCTTGGGAGTCCTCAAGGCGGGGGGCGCCTACGTCCCTCTCGATCCCGAGTATCCGGCAGAACGCTTCGCGTTCATCGCGGCCAACGCGCAGATCAAAGTGCTGGTGACTCAGGAGCGGTTGGCCCGAGGCCTGCCGTTGGCCGACTTCTCCGTTCTCGACCTCGATTCGCCCGACTTGGAGAAGGAAATTACGGATCGGTTGGAAGAGGTCAAGGTGAGGCCGGGTCACCTTTCCCATGTCATCTATACCTCGGGCTCCACCGGACACCCCAAGGGAGTCGCTATCACCCACGCCGCCACCGCCGCCATGCTGGATTGGGCACGGCAGAGCTTTTCCAGGCAGCGTCTCAGCGGAGTCCTGGCTTCTACCTCCGTCTGTTTCGACCTCTCGGTCTTCGAGATCTTTGCACCGCTTTGCTGCGGCGGACGCCTGATTCTGGCCCGCAACGCCCTCGATCTGGCCACCTTGCCGGAGCGCCTGAAAGTGACGCTTGTCAATACCGTTCCCTCGGCCATGTCTGAATTGCTGCGCTTGAAAGCAGTCCCCCGCTCGGTTGCCACGGTCAACCTGGCGGGAGAGCCGCTGCGGGCATCGCTGGTGCGTGAGATCTACCGCTTGGGGCACGTCGACGACGTCTACAACCTCTACGGCCCCTCTGAAGACACGACCTACTCCACTTACGCTCGTGTCTCCCAGCAGGAGGAAAAGCCTAGCATCGGCAAACCCGTCTCCAACACTCGGGCCTATCTCTTGAACCGGCATTTGCAGCCTGTGCCGGTGGGGGTGGAAGGGCGCTTGTACCTGGCCGGCCATGGCTTGGCGCGGGGCTATTTCGGGGCGCCCGCCATGACGGCGGAGCGCTTTATCCCCGATCCTTTCGGGGCCGATCCCGGAGGACGCCTCTATGACACGGGCGACCTGGCACGTTGGAGCCGCGACGGCCGCCTCGATTTCGTGGGCCGTCAGGACCACCAGATCAAACTTCGGGGATTCCGCATAGAATTGGGCGAAATCGAAACGGTGCTGCGCCGACATCCCCAGGTTCGGGAAGGCGTTGTGGCGGCCCGCGAAGACGAGGCGGGGAGCAAGAGGCTGGTCGCCTATGTTGTTCCCGAGAAGGCTGGGAACCTCTCCGTCGACGATGTGCAGGACTATCTTGGCCGAACGCTGCCGGGCTACATGCTTCCTTCGGTTTTCGTGACCCTGGAGTCCTTGCCCTTGACACCCAACGGCAAGATCGACCGGAAGTCTTTGCCGGCGCCCTCGGCCTCGCGTCCCGCTTTGAAGGAAGACTTTGCCGCTCCCCTTTCCAGCAGCGAGCGGCTGGTGGCTGCCGTTTGGAAGGAAGTGCTGGGCCTGGACGAGGTTGGAGTCCGGGACAATTTCTTCGATCTGGGCGGCCATTCGCTGCTGCTGACCCAGGTCTTCGTCAAACTTTCCAAACAACTCGGCGTTCCCTTTCAGTTGGTTGACCTTTTTGAATACCCAACCATCCGATCTTTTTGTAAACGCTTGGCTCGGGGCGCCGGGGATGCCGACGCCGCTTCACAACCCTCCAAAGCCGGTAGGGCTCCGCCGGCCGATCGGTCAACCGATGGCGAGGGCATCGCCATCGTGGGTATGGCCTGCCGCCTTCCCGGAGCCCGTAACCTGGAGGAGTTCTGGGCCAACCTTCGCGACGGTGTGGAGTCGATCGCCTTTTTCCCAGATGACGTTCTGCGGGCCGGCGGCGTCCCCGATGAGTTATTGAACGATCCTGACTATGTAAAGGCCGGAACGATTCTCAGCGACGCCGACCGGTTCGATGCCTCCTTCTTCGGCTACAACCCCAGAGAAGCCGCCATGATGGACCCCCAGCAGCGAGTCTTTCTGGAATGCTGCTGGAACGCTCTGGAGAACGCCGGCTACGGCCCCGGCTACCGAGAAACCTCGGTCGGCGTTTTCGGCGGCTGCGCGGCCAGCACCTATCCCGCATACCTCAGCGCGGGACGGGCCTCCAGCGACGCGGTCGACCGCTACCAGTGGTCGATCGGCAACGACAAAGATTTCTTAACGACTCGGGTCTCCTACAAGCTGGGTCTCAAAGGACCCAGCCTGACAGTGCAGACGGCCTGCTCAAGTTCGTTGGTGGCCATCCACCTGGCTTGTCAGAACCTGATGGAAGGGAATTGCCGTCTGGCTTTGGCCGGGGGCGTCTCCATCAGCTTTCCCCAGCACACGGGATACCTCTACAGGGACCGCATGATCCGCTCTCCCGACGGGCATTGCAGGGCCTTCGACGCCGATGCCCGCGGGACAGTGTTCGGCAACGGATGCGGCGTAGTCGTGCTCAAGCCCTTGCGCCAAGCCATCGCCGACGGCGACACGATCCGAGCCGTCGTCCGGGCCGCCGCCATCAACAACGACGGAGCCGTCAAGGTCGGCTACACCGCACCCAGCGTGGAAGGGCAGGTCCGCGTCATCAAGGCGGCCCTGCAGCGGGCAGGCATCGGAGCCGAGACCGTGACCTATGTGGAGGCCCACGGTACGGGCACCGAAATCGGCGATCCCATCGAACTGCAAGCCCTCGATCAGGTGTTCTCCTCCTACACGCCCCGCAAGAACTTCTGCGCCATCGGATCGGTCAAGACCAACATCGGTCATCTTGACGCGGCTGCCGGGGTGGCGGGGGTGATCAAGACGGTCTTGGCGCTGCAGCACCGGACGCTGCCTCCCAGCCTGCACTACAAGAGGCCCAATCCTCGAATCGATTTCACGCGCAGCGCCTTTTTCGTCAACGCGGAAGGCAGGGAATGGGCCAGCGACGGTTCGCCGTTGCGGGCGGGCGTCAGCTCCTTCGGGGTGGGCGGCACCAACGCCCATCTGATCCTGGAGCAAGCTCCGGAGGCCAAGCCTTCCGACCCCGCCGACTCCCATCAGGTCCTGGTGCTCTCGGCTGGCGACGAATCGGCGTTGCAGAGGTCCAGCCGCAACCTGGGCGCTTTCTTGAAAGCCAATCCCCAACTGAATCTGGCCGACGTCGCCCACACCCTCCAGGTGGGACGCCGCCCATTGAAGCATCGCCGGGCCTTAGTCTGCCGAGACATCTCCGAGGCCGCCGACTTGCTGGAATCGGCCGACTCGGCCCAACTGCTGGAGGCCGAGCAGTCCGAAGACGAACGGGCCTGCGCCTTCCTGTTTCCGGGTCAAGGCAGCCAATACGTCGAGATGGGAAGAGGGCTCTATCAGGAATACCATCGATTCAAGGACTGCCTGGACAGCTGTTGCCAGCACCTCGAGAAGCATCTCGACCTCGACTTGCGCAGGCTGCTCTTTCCCGATCCTGAAGGGCTGGAAACGGCTGAGGAGACGCTGACCCGCACCGAGTACTCCCAGCCGGCGCTGCTGGTGCTGGAATACGCCCTGGCCGAGCAATGGAAAGCCTGGGGCATCCGCCCGTCGGCCATGATCGGACACAGCATCGGCGAATACACGGCCGCTCTCTTGGCGGACGTTTTCAGCCTGGAAGACGCTTTGAAGCTGGTCGCTGTGCGCGGACGGCTGATCCAGCGGCTGCCGGCGGGCGACATGCTGGCGGTTGCGCAGTCTGCCCAGGAGTTGAAAGACCGGTTGGGATCGGAACTCAGCTTGGCCGCCTGCAACGCCCCCGGTTCCTGCGTGGTTTCCGGACCGGCTGCCGCCGTCAACCGGCTGCGGGAGGAGCTTTCAGAAAGCGGCGTGGCCTGCCGGCTGCTGCATACTTCCCACGCCTTCCACTCCCCGATGATGGACCCCATGCTGGAGGATTTCCACAAGGAAGTCGCCAAAATCGATCTCCGTCCGCCCAAAATTCCCTTCGTTTCCAACCTGACCGGGGATTGGGTGAAACCGGAGGAGTGCACTTCACCTCGCTATTGGGTCGACCACCTACGCCACACCGTCCGCTTCTCGCAAGGTCTGCAAACCCTGATGTCGCGCGGGAAACCGGCTCTGCTCGAAGTGGGTCCCGGCAACACGCTGAGCGCCCTGGCTGGAAGGAGCTTCGGGGAAGCCGCAGTTCCTTCGATGGGCCACCCGAAAGATCCCCGCGCCGACGCTTTCCACTTGGCCAAAGCACTGGCCCAACTGTGGCTGAGGGGAGTGGACGTGGACTGGGGGCGAGTCAAGGGACCGCGCCGCCGTCAGCGCATTCCCTTGCCCACCTACCCCTTTTCCCGCCAGCGCCATTGGATGGAGGAAATCCCTCCATCCGATGCATCCCCGACTCGGCTTCCCTCGAAGGTGACGGATGTTTCCAAATGGTTCTATCTGCCCTCCTGGCGACGGGCCGCCCCTGCCGGCTTGTCCGCCTGCTCCCGACGACGGAGGGAGCTTTGGAAGCCGGGGACCCATTGGCTTCTTCTCGGCGATGAAGACGGCTTGGGCGAAGAAGTGAACCGGCAGCTCTTCGAACGTGAGCTGAAGACCGTCCTGGTCAGACCCGGGGACAGCTACGAGAGATCGACGGCGAACCGGTTTCGAATCGACCCGGGCAGCAGCGACGACTACTCGCGTCTTTTCAAAGAGCTGGGGGAGGAGGGTATTCAGCCTCAGGTCGCCCTTCACCTCTGGAGCCTGACGAAGGGCCATGACGATTCGTCCCCAATGGACGGCCTGCAATCAAGCCTGCTGCTGGGTTTCGAGAGTCTGCTGGGGCTGGTACAGGGCTTTCGGCAGTGCCATCCCGCAGCTCCCCTGCACATCGAGGTGGTTTGCAACGGCATCAAAACGGTTTCGGGCGAAGAGGAGATTTTCCCGGCCAAGGCAGCGATTCTCGGTCCCTGTCAGGTGATCCCACGCGAGCACTTGTCGATCGACTGCCGTATCGTCGACATCGTCTGGCCCCCTCCGGACGACGAGGGGCGAAGCCGCATCAGCGGACAACTGCTGGAGGAATGGGCCAGCGACCCGCCTGCCGTCCCGGTGGCCTTAAGGGGACGGCATCGCTGGCTGGAATGCTATCAGCCCGTCCATCTGCAAGCCCGCCCCCAAGGGGGAGTAACTCTACATGAACGGGGCCTCTACCTGATCACCGGCGGACTGGGCGGCATCGGCTTGATCGTCGCCCGCCATCTGGCCAGGTCTTGTCAGGCCAAGCTGGCCTTGATTGGCCGTTCGGCTTTACCGCCTCGCAAGGAATGGGACCGGATTGCCGCCGATGACCAGTCGGACCCCAGACTGCGGGACAAGGTCCGACAGGTGCGAGAACTGGAATCCATGGGCGCCCAGGTCATGACCTTCTCGGCCGACGTCTCCGATCCCCAAGTCCTGAAGGACGCGGTGAACGAAGCCGTAGGCAAGCTGGGGCCGTTGCAAGGCGTATTTCACGCTGCCGGCGTGATCTCTCCGGCCACCATTCGCCAAACGGACACTGGGCGGGCGCGGCAGGTCCTCAAGCCGAAAGTCGCCGGGACCCTGGCTCTCGATCAGGCGCTGCTTGAGCACCAGCCGGGCTTTCTGATCCTGTTTTCCTCCCTGAGTTCCATCCTGCCGATAGCCGGACAGGCCGACTACAGCGCCGCCAACTCTTTTCTCGACGCCTTCGCCCAAAGCCGCAGCGCCGCGGGCGGAACTCCCACTGTTTCAATCAATTGGGATGTCTGGGAGGACGTTCGGATGGCCTCCTCCTCTGGAGACGACCTGCTCAAGTCCATGAGAGAGGCCGGGCAAACTGCGGGAATTCGGGAGTCGGAAGGAATCGAGGCCCTTTCGCTGGTGTTGGCCAATCCGGCTCCCCAGGTGGCCGTCTCGACCAGGGACTTGCCCCGGCTGCTTGAACAGCGTCATGTCGGCGGCGCGTCCCAAAGCTTTCCTGCAGCCGCCCCCGCCGAGGCTTTGGAAGAGCGGCCCGGAGCGGCAGACGCCGGCGTCTTCAGCCAAATGGACAAAGTCGAGGGCAGGATTGCCCAGGTCTGGAAGGAAGTCCTGGGGATCGAGAAAATCGGCTTGCAGGACAACTTCTTCGAATTGGGCGGACATTCACTGATTGCCACCCAGATCGTCTCCCGTTTGCGGGAAAGGTTTCAGATCGAAATCTCGCTGGCTTCTCTCTTCGAATCTCCCACCATCGGCCAATTGGCGAATGCGGTTCGCGAGCGAGCGGGCTCGGCCTCCGCTGCTGAGGACAAGGAAGGGCAGGCCGGGGAGAAGGTCTGCCCTCAACAGCCTCGCAAGGTGAAGATCGCACCCGCCTCCTTCGCTCAGGAAAGACTTTGGTTTCTTGAAAAAATGCAGCCGGGAGGGCCGCTCTTTGCGCTGCTGGTGGCCTGGCGCTTGAAGGGGAACTTGCACACCCGCCATCTCCAGTCCGCTCTGGACACGCTTGTCGAGCGTCAGGAAACGCTGCGAACCACTTTCCGCCAGCAAGGCGAGGAGTTGGTTCAAGTGATTTCTCAAGAGGGAAACATCGCTTTGACAACGGTCGACCTGCGCCAACTCCCCGACCGCCAGGCCGAAGAAGAGGTGCGAAGGCGGGCCCTTCAACTGCGCTCCTTCGACCTGGGCAGGGATGCCCTCTTGCGGTCGACCTTGTTTCGGCTCGCCGAGGAAGATTCCGTCCTCCTTTTCAACATCCACCACATCATCTGCGACGGGTGGTCCGTGGGCGTTCTTTATCAAGAGCTGTCGCAGCTCTACCAGGCAGCAAAGGAGGGCGGCGGCGCCCCTAGGCCGGATTTTTCCATGCAATACGCTGACTTCGCCCGCTGGCAGCGCGCCCAACTGGAAGACGGAGTGCTCCAGGAGCAGCTCAAATACTGGGAGAACAGGCTGCGCAATCCAACGGTACTGGATCTGCCCACCGACCGTCCCCGCCCGCCGGTCCAATCCTTTGAGGGCGGCATCAAGCGCTTCCGGCTGCCGCTAGCGCTGAGCGAGGCGCTGATCCAACTCAGCCGCCGGATGGGCGTCACTCTCTTCGTCACCCTGCTCACGGCTTTTAAAGTCTTGCTGCATCGCTACACCGGTCACGATGACATCATCGTTTCGTCGCCGGTGGCCAACCGAAGGCACCCCGCAACCGAGCCTTTGATCGGGGTTTTCCTCAACGCCTTGATGCTGCGAAGCGACCTCTCAGCCAATCCCCCTTGGAGGGACCTGCTCAAGCAAGTGAACCAGGGCGTATTAAAGGCCCTCGACAACCAGGATCTGCCCTTCGAAAGAGTGCTGGAAGAACTGCATCTCGAACGCGATCTCAGCCGACAGCCGATCTCTCAAACCGTCTTTCAACTCATGAATACGCCGTCCGAGGGCACCCGCTTTGGCGACTTGGACTTAAGCCGCTTCGAGGTCGACACGGGTACGTCAATGTTCGACCTCACCCTGTCGCTGTGGGAAACTCCCCAGGGGCTGGAAGGCAAGGTCGAATACAGCAGCGATCTCTTTGAGGAGGAGACGGTCGAGGGCTGGGTGCGCCACTACCGGAGGCTGCTGGAGGGGATCGTAGCGGATCCGGCGCGACCGGTTTCGCGTTTGCCCCTTCTTGAAGAAAAGGAGCGGGAAGTTCTT
>DATIPQ010000118.1 GCA_035471785.1 Acidobacteriota bacterium | reverse complement strand
GGCGCGCCACGAAGGTCGACCCCCTTCGCTCGCTGCGCACGACCTAGTGCTGCCTGTCAAGAAATTCTGAGCCAGGACCACCCTCCGTTTCTTGTCCTGCAACGGACAGATTCGCGGGCCCCTTCCTCCTCCAAAGGCAGGGAGGGCGAGGCGAGGCTTCGGAGGAAAGCGTGGAGTAACGCGACAGGGTGGCTCAAAACTTCTGACGCACCGCACTAGGAGTAGCGAGCAGCCTCATACCGCCGAGAGCAATTGGGCCTTCACCGCGGTCACTGAAACTTGATTCGTTTGTGAACTTGCTGGCCACCTAGTGGCCCTGGTCCGCCTAAACCGTTTTGAGGACCAGCAGTCCCGGAATACCGCTGCTCTCATCCCGCAAGCCGGCAGCCTCCAGGCCGCTGCGCGAGGCCGGCCAAGGCCAGCCGCCTTGCTCGGCGGCCCAGGGCATCCACAACGCCGCCCGGCCGTCCTTTCGCAGGCAACGGCGCAGGCCCTGCAAGACGCCGTGCTCCAACCGGGGGAACTCCGGCCGAGGTTTCCAGCGGGCGCCGGGAGGCAATAAGTCCGCATCGAGCAGCGGCAGGTCGAGCGAGCCAGCAAAGGCAGAGCCGCAAAGCGACCCATCCGGCAAGCTCAGCAAGATCAAATCAAAAGCCCGAGCGGGAAGCTGCGGCGCTGGAAAAGCCTCATTGAAGAAATAGGCCGTCATCGAGGGACGTTCGCCCACTTTGGGACGCAGCCGGCGCAGATCCTCCACCATTCGCCCCAAGCGAGCCGCCAACAACCCGATCAGTCCCGACTGCCGCCGCCGCGCCCGCCGGGAGGGGCGGATCTTGCGCAGGACCTGGGGACGCTCAGCGGCCTCCGTTAAAGCGGCCGCCAAGGCCAGACGCAGCAAGTCGGCCGCTTCAGGGTCGTCTTCTTCCCAGCCCAGGATGAAGTCTTCCACGGCCAAAGCCTGCCTTCTCAACTGGCTGTGCCAAAGTCCGCGACGCGCAGGGATAGGGGGACGCACCGCCAGCCGTCCGCCGAATTGCAGGAAGGCCAGGCGCAGTTTCTCCAGCCGCTGCGGGTCCATCTGCACAGCCCGGGCCCGGGCGCGGGCCGCCAGCAGGCCCAGAGCGTGGCGTTCGCACACCCACACCTCATGCCCCTGCAAGAGCGCCTGCACCGCCGCCGCTCCCGATCCTCCGCAGCCGTCCAGCACCCGTGCCGGACAGCCGCCATCCGGCAACCACCTGCGCAAACACTCCCGCGCCAGTTCGCCGGGAAAACCATACCCCCAAGGCAACCAGTCCGGCCAAGGCCCCCCGTCGAAGCAGTCGGCGCTCCTTGACCTCCCTGCTCCGTACCCGCCCTCCCACGCTTCCCCTTTCGACGATCTTCGGTATATGCTCTCATGTGCCATGTCAGGCAATCTAACATGCACCTCTGATGCTTTTTTACACTTTAGATACACCTGAAGAATTACAGGTCGAAATCTAGTCGACCTGGATTTGGATGAGGGAGGCGGAGGAGGATGGGAGTGGGCGGGATTGGGATGGGGGGAGCCAGCTTTGCAGTTTTTCGGTCGCCGTGCCGGTGTGGTTGTTGTTGAAGCTGAGGACGTCCAAGGGGCAGACGGTGATGCAGACGCCGCACTGGATGCAGGAGCTGTTGCCGTTGTGGAAGTCCTCCTGGTTCTTGGCGAAGGCCATCACGTCGATGCCCACTTCGCAGTAACGCGAGCACTCGCCGCAGGTGATGCACTTGTCGTTGGACGAGATCTGAAGGGTGCCGAACCAGCGGCTGGTCATTTGCATCCACTTGGCCAGAGGACACCAGTAGCGGCACCAGATCTTGCCTCCATAGATGGGATAGAGGGCCACGGGAATGATGCCCACCAGCCAGATGTCGGCGATCAGCCCGTAGCCGCTGAAGAGGTAGGTCGTGAGGATGCCGTGTTGAGCAACGGTGGGGGCGGTGAACCCCACTCCGCTGACCCAGTAGCCCAATCCGATCTTGCCGGCCACCAGAACCAAGGCGGCCACGGCCCAGACCAGCACGGCTGCGTTCATCCATTCCCAGCGAATCGAAACGTCGCCCTTGGGAGCGAGATGCCTCCAGGGATCGCCCAGGGTCTCGGCCAAACCCCCGCATCCGCACAACCAGGTGCAGTAGCGCTTGCCGTGCCAGATGGTGAGAAGGGGGATCACCACCAAGGTGGCGGTCAGGCCGTAGACGAGATAGAGCCACCCCACATCCCAGAAAAACTGCCAGAAGAAGAGCGGAAAAGCGTACTCGAATCCCGAAGCGTGCCACCAGTTGTCGCGCCATCCCAGCACGGCGTTGTCGGGCCACAGTCCGTGGATGAACCACATAAGGCCGTTGGGAATGAGGAAGGCCAGCGTCCACTGGGCGGCGACCAGCGAAGTGAAGCGCTTCTTCTGGTAGCTGTCGTCATAGCGCACGCCCCAGCGCCGGTAGGCCTTGATGCCGAAAACGGTCATCACCAGGCAATAGGCCAGCGAGTACCAGAACGACCCGTTGACCTTGAAGCCCCAGCGTCCTTCGCCGATCTGGAGTCCTTGCCACCACTGCCCGAAGCTCTCTCCGCCGAAGAGCTCAGAAGGAATGTTGAAAGGCCACAAGGGAGGTGACGCCTTGGCGCCGTAGATGAAATAGCAGACCAGGAAGGCCGCCGCCAGGATTCCCCATCGCCGCAGGTTCCAACTGCCCTCCAGCCGGATACCCAGGCGGTCGAAGAACTCGAGGGGCAAGTCGGAGCCGATGCAGCGGAAGATGTGTTGGGCGGGGAGCTGCTTGTTCGATCCGTCCTCAAGGCTCTTGATGGTGACCGTCTCGGGCCCGATCTCTTCGGCGACATGGTGAAGGTAGAGGTCGATCCTGCCCTGCTGGACGCGCTCCCTGATCTTGTCGATGTTGCGCTGCTTGGGGAAGGTGAACTCCTTGTCGGGAGCGGCCATGGCCACCCGGTTGCCCTGATCGGCCAGTGCCACGGCGGCCTCGCAGGCCACGTCGCCGGCCCCGAAAACCACCAGCTCTCGGTCCTTCCAGTCCTCGGGATCGATGACGTTCTGATCGATGCGGTCGCCGTGCTCGCTCTCGCCCGGGACGTTCAGGCGGCGGGGATTGCCTGCCATGCCGATAGCCAGCACCACGCGGCGGGCCAGGTATCGGTCCTTGTCGGTTTCGACCTTGAATCCGTCCTTGTCGCCCTGGCGCTGAATGCCTTCCACCGTTTCGAACGTCCGGATGTTGGGCGCGATCCCAAGCTGCTCGATCTGCTTGTCCCACTTCTCCAGCAGTTCTTCTTTCTTGCATTCCTCACAGTAGAGGCGAGTCTGGTTCTCTTCGTTAGGCGGCTCCATGTAGAGCGGCTTGCCCTTGGTGAAGTTGCGGATCAGTTGGGCTGGACGCTGAGACTCGATGACCCGATAGCGCAGCCCCAACTGCTGGCAGCGGTCGGCGGCGCCCAGGCCGGCGGACCCGGCACCCACGATCAGCACGTCCAGCCATTCGCCTTGGCGGTCCTGGTTGCGGTCCCAACCGCCGGCCTCTTCAGCACGGGTCTGGGGATCTATTTTGAGATCGTTCTTGAGGATATGGTCGATGACCGCCCGTCCACGGTTGAGCCCCAGCTTGATCAGCGGCGTACCAGCGATTTCACCCGCCAGGTAGAGTCCCTTGACGTTAGATTCGCCCGCTTCGCCGGTGATCGGCAGACGCCGCGCCCGAGCCGGATCAAAACTGGTATCGAAGAGAGACTTGACCGCTTCAACCGGCCGAGCCAGGACAGCACCGATTCCCATCGAGCATCAACCTTTCCCAAATCGTTTTCAACCCCTGCGACCATTCTTAAACATGGATGCCGCCAGAGGGAAAATCCATTCAGGGGGCGGTCGGATAGCCGACAACGGGAAATCAGGCCGCGAGCCGATCAGGTGGCCGGCTGCCCCGACAGGTCCTGCAGCGGCGGCAAGCCCGAAAAGGTCTCCTCCACCACCCCGTCGCGCACCACAAACGAGCGCGGCAGTCTTCGCACCAGCGGCTTGAGGAAGGTCTCCGACACTTCGCGGGGCTCGAAGGCCGGTCCCTGGCTGAAGGTGAAGTTGAAGATTTCTTCGGGAAGGTCGGGCGTGCCCACCCACAGCTTGGGTCCCGTGCCGCTCATGGCGTACTGGTTGATCTGGGGCATGGCCGAAAGCAATTGGGCGTCACCGAGCTTGGACAGGATGACGACGTGGTCTCCCTCTTGCAGTCCGGGAAACAGGTCAGGCAGGCACACCTCCCCGGCGCCCTCGCCCAGGCAGATCTTCTCCACCCGGTCGCCCTCTGCGAGCTGGGTGGCGTAATCGTCAAGGGGCAACTCGTAGGCGTTGGCGGTCAGCCAAAGCCCGGCACCCGCAAGAAGAACACCGGCGGCCAGGCGCAAAGTCGGGAAGGACGACTCTCCCCGGCGCCGTCCCCAAAAGGCCAGCATCAAGGGAGGCACGAGCAGCAACAGATCCTGCCAGAAAGCCTCGGCCGGGGTGCGTTGGACGAGACTTCCGAAACAGCCGCAACCGGCGCCTTCCTCCAGCAGACCCTGGCTGTCGAGATAGTAGTTGTGACCCGTTAAGAAGAGAAAGAAGGCCACCAAAGCTGCGCTGGGCCAGAGCACCCAGAGACGGTCGACGCCCAGCAGCAGAGCCATACCCAGGACGATCTCGATGACCAGCGCGATGTAGGCCACCGCTTGGGCCGAGAGCAGAAAGTCGAGTCCGTGATGGCTAATCTGCTCGACGAAGAGGTCGGGATGGATGGCTTTGGCCCAAGCCGCGAAGAGGAGTACGGCCCCCAGAAAGACGCCGCCCGCTTTACCGATTCCGACTCGCCACCAGGAAAAGGACTGCTCGCTCATGATAGTAGATTATAACCTAGTGGTCGTTCGACCTTGGTAGGAGCCTCTTAAGCCAATTCGTCGGCCAGTTCCTCGGCTTTGTCGATGAGGGCTTCGATGGCTGCCAGGCCCTGAGCCCAGAAGTCGGGGTCACGCAAGTCGACCCCCACCTTGCCGGCCAGCTCGTAGGGCCAGTCCGACCCGCCGGCCGTCAGAAGTTCCAGGTACTTGGGGGCGAAGGACTCGCCCTCCTCGCGGTAGCGGGCGAAAAGAGCCATCACCATCAGCTCTCCGAAAGCGTAGGCGTAGACATAGCCGGGCGTATGGATGAAGTGGGGGATGTAGCTCCACCAGATGGAATAATGGTCGAGCAGGGTCACGCTGCCCTGAAACATCTGCCC
Source organism: Acidobacteriota bacterium (assembly GCA_035471785.1). Classification (NCBI taxonomy): domain Bacteria; kingdom Pseudomonadati; phylum Acidobacteriota; species Acidobacteriota bacterium. The sequence continues at coordinate 9,663 of DATIPQ010000118.1, read as the reverse complement.
TTGGGCCTCGATCCACAGCTCGCTGATGCGTTCGGACGACAGCTCGCCGTCTTCACGCCGGGCGGTATGGAGCCGGGCTTCGAAACGGTTCATGCTCACCTGGCGGAAAACCGTAGCCATGCTGTCATCGATCTTGCCCACCAGCATGGCCAGCTCGTTGGCGGTATTCTCTTCCTTGCGGCGCAGGCTCTCAAACACCAGCATCTCTCCGAAGACGGAAGCCGTTTCAGCCATGGTCAGGGGAGTGTCGCAGTGGAGGATGCCCTGCTCGCGGGCCAGATACTGATGCACCCCGTGACCCAGTTCGTGAGCCAGCGTCTGGACGTCGCGGTCGCGGCCGGTGTAGTTAAGGAAGACATAAGGATGAGCGCTGGGGACAGTGCTGTGGCTGTAGGCGCCCCCCCGCTTTGACCGGCCCACGGGTGCATCGATCCAGTCCTTGTCGAAAAACATCTCGGCAACACGGGCCATTTCAGGATGAAAGGCACGGTAGGCTTCAAGCACAACCGTGCGGGCCTCGGCCCAGTCGTAGCGGCGATCGGACTGGACGATGGGAGCATAGCGGTCATAGTCGAACAACTCGTCATAACCCAGCAGGCGCTTTTTCAAGTTGTAGAACCGGGCTACCAGGTCATAGCGCGAGGTCACCACCCCGATGAGATTCTCGACCGCTTCATCGCTGACCTGATTCGCCAGATTTCGCGAGGCCAGCCAGTGGGGATAGTTGCGCAAGCGGTCGTCCGAAGCCTTGTCGGCCACCAGCGTATTGAAAACGAAAGTCGTCTCGCGCAGCGTCCTCTGCAAGCCTTCCGTCAAGGAGAGAGCCGCCTGCCGGCGCAGGTCACGGTCGCTGTCGTGAAGTTTGGCCAGCACCTCCTGCTCGCCCATCTCTTCGCCCTGCAAGGTAAAGCGGGCGGTGCCCAGCGTTTCGTCGAAGAAGCGGTTCCAGGCCGAACGCCCGGTCACCGACTTCTCGGCGAGTATCTTTTCTTCCGCCTCGCTGAGGACGTGCTCCTTGAGTCTTCTCTGCAGGACAAGATAATGCCGGTAGCCGTTCAAGGCTGGACTTTGCAGCAGTTGCTCGGCCTTCTCGTCGGGAAGGGCGATCCACTCCAGTTCGAAAAAGAGCAGGGTCTGGCTGACGCGGTTGTATGACTCGCGCACCTTTTGCAGCGTCGCTCCTTTGGCTGCGTCTCCGGTCTTGGTGGTCCAATCCAGATAGGAGAAGGAATAGGCGCGTCCGGCCTGGTCGTGAACCTGTTCATACTCCTGCAATGCCTGGGCCATCTCAGCCGCATCATAGGAAGCCAGTTTACCCTTGTGCTTCTTCTGGAATTGTTCGGCCTCTTTCTCGATGCGGGGAAGAGCCTGCTCCAACTCCGAGATCGACTCGTAGAGGTCGCTCAGATCCCAGCGAATCTCCTCGGCTCCCGTCTTCTCAACTGTCATCGCCTGCTGACCCATCTATGTCTCCTCAACAATATCGTTACGCCAACCGTCTTCATTCTAGCTTGTTTGCCGGCAAGGCCGGCTGATTTCTCAGCCCCTCCGCCGCTCATTCGGCTGCCCCCCAGCGGTGCTCTACCGGATCGACGCCCGCAGTCCGTCAGGAAACTCGACCTGTCCGCCGCGCAAACGGGTTCCCGAGTGCTTGCTCTGAACGTAGAGGAACCCTTGAACGCTCTCCCCGGCCTCGAGGGTGGAGGGCTGCAGACGGTAAGAGTCGAATAAATCACGGATTTCCTGGCCGATGGTCGCCGGCACTTTCGAAGATCCAGCCTGAGAGGGATGGGAACGGCTGTCCAAGCGGGTTTGACGGGGAATGCGGCTGCCCCCGTAAGCTTCCGCCCCGTAGAGGGGCCTTCCTCCGCGATAGTAATCGACCAGGCGGGGAGCGATGTCGGTCCCCACGGCCTGCTTCAGTATCTTGCCCTTGGGATTGCGCAGCACCACTTCTTCGGGATCGAAACTCCACGCCTCCTGGCGATGATTGGTGATCTGAACCTCGATTAAGGCGAACCCTTCGTGGAAGACCTGAGGGGGAATCGGCTCGGGAAGCTCTGACCGCATGACCGAGCGGGCCTCGATTTGAAGAGGCTCTTGAAAAGCAACCAAGAGGACCGACAGGGTCATGAGCAACGGAACCATAATCGAGAGAGGATACCATGCTTTGAGGCCATTGGGTACAGCAAGTTACCTGCTTCATCCAAGAGACTCAAGCAATGCTCCAAGCACTCCGGCGCCCCGCTTCAACTCGTGGGTAGGGACTCCGCAGAAGCCCAGAAGCAGGCCCTTTCGGCGTGCAGGTCCCAGGTAGTAGCGGGAAAGCGAAGGAGCGTCGATTCGTTCCTCGCAGGCCCGGCGGCTTAGAGCCGTGTCGTCCACGTGGTCCTCAAGGTCGAGCACCAGGTGCATACCCGATTCGACAGGATTCACCTCGGTCCCGCCCCCGGTCTCCTCGCGCAGGGCGTCCACCAGACTGAGCATGCGGCGGCGATAGAGGCCGCGCATGCGCCGGATGTGGGCCGAGAAGTGTCCTTCTTCGATAAAGTCGGCCAAGACCTGCTGAGTGAAGGATGGAGGGTGACCGTCCATCAGCGATCGGGCCGAGGTGAAAGCCTCGACCAAGGACTCGGGAACCACCAGATATCCCAGACGCAGGGAGGGAAAGAGGACTTTGCTGAAAGTGCCCAGATAGAAGACCCGTCCGCCTTCGTCCAGCCCCTGCAGAGAAGCCAAGGGCTGACCGGAGTAGCGGAACTCGCTGTCGTAGTCATCCTCCACAATCCAGGCTCCCGAACGGGAGGCCCACTCCAACAGGGCCAGGCGGCGGCGCAGGCTGAGCATCGGGCCCAGGGGAAAGTGGTGGGAGGGGGTCACGTAGACCAGACGGGCCCCAGGGGTCTCTTCGATGCCCTGCTCCACCCGCATGCCGTCGGCGTCCACCGGGACAGGGATCAGCTCGGCCCCAGCCGCCCCCAAGGCCCCCCGTGCGCCCAGGTAGCCGGGCTCCTCCATCAACACCCGGTCGCCGGGTTCGAGCAGGACGCGGGCACAAAGGTCGAGTCCCTGCTGAGAACTGGAGAGGATGAGGATCTGGCGCCAGGTGCAGCGCACTCCGCGCGCCGTGTTGAGATAAGAGGCCAGCGATTGGCGCAGCGAAGTCAGTCCGCTGGGATCTCCATAGCTGAGATCGCGGCGCGTGATGCGGCGCATGCGGCGTGAGGCGATGCGGCGCCACTGCTCGGCGGGAAAAGCATCCAGGGCCGGCAGTCCCGGCGAGAAAGGGACGGGCGACTCGGGGTCGGGAGTCATCTGCAGATCGGCGTACCACTGAGCCCTTGTGGAAAGGGAGGTCGACACCAGATCCCCTCGATTTCGGGCCGGTGCCGCCTGGCCTTCTTCAACTTGCAGAAACTCCTCGGGCAGGTTGTCGGAAACGTAGGTCCCCGAACCGATGCGGCTGTTCAGATAGCCTTCCGCCGCCAGTTGCTCAAAAGCATTGACCACCGTATTGCGGCCCAGGCTCCATTCTTCCGCCAAGGCGCGGCTGGAGGGCAAACGGGTTCCCGGAGGCAGTCCTCCCTCCAGAATGGCCCCCCGGATGGCCTCGTAAAGCTGCCGCTGCAGGGGAACCGAGCTGGAGCGCCGCGGCGCCAGCATCGCCAGAATCGCACCTGAAGATCTCTTGGCCGCCATAATTGGACCCCCGAAAAAGCAAAAAATGGCTCTACGAACCAGGCCATTATCCAGCCTAGAGTATACGCCAAGTTTGCCATCTTATTGAGTTGCGGGGCCCGCTCAGGCGCGCCCGGGGAATGAAGCCGCACACCCCTCGTTCTCCGGAGGCGCCCCGGCGGGCCTTGCTTCTGTCCGGCTCTGTCGACTGAGCAGCGGCGATCCGCCGCCGACCCTGGCTCCCCCGTTCGTCACGCCTTATCCCCTTCTCGTCACTTGTCCCTTGCGGCCGTCTTTCCCTGTGGCGTGCAATGGTGCCCGTCAGGGAGTGAAGCGGGTCAGACTGGAGTATTGCATGAAAAAGACGGGACGAAAGGCTAGCCTTCTGGTTGCGGCCCTGCTGGCGATGCTGGCGCCGGCGGGTTTCTGGGCCGAAGCACAATCACCAACCGCAGCGCCCGCCCAGCAGGACGGCGAAAGCACGTGGACCCATTATGGCGCCGACATGGGAGGCACCCGCTTCTCGCCGGCTGGCCAGATCACGGCCGACAACGTGGCCCGCCTCGAGCAGGCCTGGAGCTATGGCAGCGGAGACGTCAGCCGGGGAGAAAGGGGACGGCGCAAGTCGAAGTTCGAAGCCACGCCGATACTCTTTGAGGGAACGCTCTATTTTTCCACCCCCTTCAGCCGCGTCATCGCTCTCGACCCCGCGGGCGGAAAGGAGAGGTGGACGTTCGATCCCAAGATCGATCTGGAGGAAGGCTATTCCGAATCGCTGGTGACGCGCGGCGTAGCCGCCTGGCGCGATCCCCGAGCCGAGCGAGGGACGGCTTGCGCGGCCCGCATCTTCTTCGCCTCTCAGGATGCCCGTCTGCATGCTCTGGACGCCTCCACGGGACGCCCCTGCCAGGACTTCGCTTCGGGTCGTCCGCTGGACCTCAAAAAGGGTGTGGGCCAAGTCGAAATCGGCGAATACGAAGTCACTTCCCCGCCCACGGTGGTAGGCGACATAGTGGTGGTGGGATCGGCCCAAGGCGACAACCGACGGGTTGAAGTCGAGTGGGGAACGGTGAGGGCCTACGACCTGCGCAGCGGACGCCTGCGCTGGAGCTTCAACCCCGTCCCCAAACGGCCCTCCGATCCCGGATGGGAGGCCTGGAATCCCGAGTCCGCCAGGCGCACGGGAGCCGCCAACGCCTGGACGGTCTTTTCCGCCGATCCTGAACGCGGCCTGGTCTTCGTCCCCACGGGAAGCGCCGCCCCCGACTTCTACGGCGGCGAGCGTCCCGGCGACAACCGCTACGCCAACAGCATCGTGGCCCTGCGCGCCGAGGACGGCTCGGTAGCCTGGCACTTTCAGGTCGTCCACCACGACCTGTGGGACTATGACATCGCCGCCCAGCCCATCCTCTTCGACCTGCAGCGCGAGGGGGAAACCGTCCCCGTGGTAGTGGCCAACACCAAGATGGGACAGGTCTTCGTCCTCCACCGGGAAAGCGGCAAACCGGTCTTTGCGGTGGAAGAGCGTCCCGTGCCGCAGAGCGACGTCGAAGGAGAACAATCCTGGCCCACCCAGCCCTTCTCTTCCCTGCCCTGGCTGCATGACCCCATGCCGGACGAACCGGAAGCCTGGGGGATCTCCGAGGAAGACAGGGAATACTGCAGCCGGGCCTTGAAGGAATTGCGCTGGAAAGGCGTCTTCACTCCGCCCAGCCTGCAAGGCAGCCTCTTCTGGCCGGGAAACGTGGGCGGAGTCAATTGGGGAGGAGCCGCCGTGCACCCCGAGAGCGGAATCATGGTCACCAACGTCAATCAGTTGGCCTTCCAGGTCAGCCTGGTTCCCCGGGACGACTTCGAGCGGCGCCGGCGCCAAGCCGAAAAGGACCGCCTCGACCTGCAATTCACAGCTCAGAGAGGGACGCCCTACGGCATGAGCCGAAGGCCCCTGCTGTCGCCGAGCCGGCTTCCCTGCACGCCTCCTCCCTGGGGCAAAACGGTGGCGCTCGACCTTAAGGCGGGGAAAATCCTCTGGGAGATCCCGGCCGGCTACGTCAAGGCCCTGCAAGACCATCCCCGGGCCAGGCAGTGGGGTTCGATCACCCTGGGGGGCCCCATGATCACCGCCCGGGGACTGGTCTTCGTCTCCGCCGCACAGGACGAGAATCTGCGCGCCCTCGATCTCAAGACGGGAAGGGAGCTGTGGAGTCACGCGCTGCCCGGAGGCGGACAGGCTACCCCTATGAGCTACATCCACCAGGGCCGCCAGTACGTGGTCATCGCCGCCGGAGGACATGGTGGCCTGGGCACCACCCTCTCCGATCAACTGGTGGCCTTCGCCCTGCCCGGCGGGCAGGACTGATGGCGGATGGCATAATGAAGTTCGTGTGGACCGGATTACTGGCAGCCGCGCTGACGACGGTCCTGGCGGTGGCTTCTCCCGCTCTGGACGAGAGGAAAGAGCAGGAAAAGGCCTCCTCTGAGGAACGCAAGCCCCAGGAAGAGCCTCCGCCTTTGCAGGAAACCATCGTCGTCACGGCTTCGGGGCAGCGTGAGGAACTCGCCGACTCGGTCTCGCTGGTCACGCGCTTCGACCGTCAGGACCTGATGGACGCCGCCGGACTGACGCTGGACGACAAGCTGCGGCGCGTCCCCGGGTTCAGCCTCTTCCGCCGCTCCAGCAGCCTGATCGCCCACCCCACCACCCAAGGCGTCTCTCTGCGCGGCATCGGACCCAGCGGTGCCAGCCGTTCGCTGGTCATGCTGGACGGCATCCCGCTCAACGACCCCTTCGGCGGATGGGTCTACTGGAACCGGCTGCCCACCTTGGCCCTTGAAGCGGTGGAGGTGGCCCGCGGAGGGGGCAGCCAGCTCTACGGAAGCTCGGCTCTGGGCGGCACCCTGCAACTGCTCACCCGCTCTCCGGGAGAGACCTTTCTGGAAGGCGAAATCGAGGGCGGACGCTTCCAGTCCTTCAACGGCCAGGCGGCGGCGGGCGGCGGCGGCGGCGACCTCAGCTACCTGGTGGCCGGGCGCTTTTTCGACAGCCAGGGATTCTTCGTGGTCCCCGAGAAACAGCGCGGCCGGATCGACCGTCCTCTCGACCTGGCCTTTCAAAGCTTCCTGGGACGCTTGACCTACAAGGATCTGCACGCCACCGTCAACCTCTATCACGAGGACCGCGGCAACGGCACCCCCTTGCAACGCAACGGTTCCCGCTTTCAGCTTTTCCAGGCGGGATTGCAGCGTCCCAACTGGCGCTGGAGCTTCCACCTGCAAAGCGGACGCTTCGACAACCGCTTCTCGCGCCTTTCGCCGGACCGCAACAGCGAGGTGCAGACCGCCGTGCAGCGCTTCGACACGCTGGCGCTGGGATCATCCATCTCCGCCACCCTGAGCGGACGCCTGCTGATCGGCGCCGACTGGAGGCGGGTGGAATGGGACGGCAGGGCCCAGAACCTGGCCGGACTCTTCCTGCAGGACGTGCGCACCCTCCATCCCCGCCTCGACCTGCTGCTGGGCCTGCGCCTGGACGCCTGGGAAAACAACTCCACCCAGGGCGAAGCCAACCCCCGCGCCGGACTGGTGTGGAGGGCCGCCCACAGCCTCACCGTTCGCACCTCTCTCTATCGCGGATTCCGGGCGCCCACGCTCAACGAACTTCATCGCCCCTTCCAGGTGGGCAATGCCTTCACGCTGGCCAATCCCGAGCTGGCATCGGAGAGTCTGTGGGGATATGAAGCCGGTTTCGACCTCCACCCCGGACGCCACCTTCTGCTGCGCTTCAACGCCTTCGCCACCTCTCTCCGCGATCCGGTGGGAAACGTCACCCTGAGCAGCGGCCCCGACGGTATCCTGCGCCGCCGCCAGAACCTGGGGCCGGTCGACATCCGGGGATGGGAATTCGAAGGCCGGCACCGCCGGGGCGCCTGGGAAATGCGCGCCGCCTATCTCTATTCCTTCTCCCAGGTCGAATCGAGCGGACTCCGCCTTCCCCAGGCTCCTCTCCACCAGGCCTCCTTGGGACTCTTCCGCCAAACGCCGGCTTGGAAGGGCGGAATCGAGGTGCGTTACCTTTCCAGCCAGTTCAACGACGACCTCAACTCGGTGCGCCTGGGCGGCTATGCCCTTGTCGATCTCAGCGCTTCCCTTCCCCTGGGCGAGTCCTGGGAAATGTTCGCCGCCGCTGAAAACCTGTTGGACCGCCGCTATGCCTTCGACGCCACTCCGCTGGAACGGCTGGGGACGCCGCGCCTGGTTCACGGCGGATTGAGATGGAGGCTGCAATGATTGCCCGCCGGCAGTCGGCCGACAGGTCAGAGCGCTTTACCGTGGCCGATCTGGTCCCCTCCGCCATGCTGCGATGGGGCATCTATTTCGCCTTCTGGACGGCGTTGGGTGTCCTCAACGCGGCCACCGCGGTAACCGACATGGCGCCCTTCGGCACTCCGGCCTACAGACCCATCATCTACGAGATGTCCAGCCTCTACATGATCGGCCTGCTGGTGCCTCTGGTGGCCTGGGTCACCCGCCGCTTCCCGCTGCGAAAGGAGACGTGGAAAAGGCACCTGGCCGCCCACCTGCTGGCTCTTCCCCTCTTCTCGCTGGCCCACACCGGGGGCATGGTCCTGTTGCGCAAGATTGCCCTGGGCCTGCTCTTTGCGGAGACCTACGTCTTCAGCAGCGATTGGGTCGATTTCAGGAACGACCTGCTCTACGAGTTCTACAAAGACGTGGGCCTTTACTGGGTCATCGTGCTGCTGGCCCAGGGCTGGTATTACTACGCCCGTTTCCGCGGGCAGCAACTGGAAGCCTCGCACCTGCAAAACCGCCTGCTGGAGGCCCGCCTGGAGAACATCAAGGGACGCCTGCAACCTCACTTCCTCTTCAACACCCTCAACATGATCTCCTCCCTCATGCATGAGGACGTGGAAGCGGCCGACCGCATGATCACGCGGCTGAGCGACTTGCTGCGTCTCTCCCTGGCGGCCGAGGGCCGTCAGTTGGTCCCGCTCAAGGAAGAGCTGAAGACCCTTGAGATCTACCTTGAGATCATGGAGACCCGATTTGCCGGGACCCTGCACAGCGAGGTCGAGGTGGAGGCCTGCCTGAGCGCCCGGCAGGTGCCGCCATTCCTGCTCCAGCCTCTGGTCGAAAACGCCATCCGCCACGGACTCTCCCCGCGTTCCGAGGGGGGGCGCCTGAGGGTGGAAATCCGCCCCTCCGGCCAGGACCGGCTGCTGATGGTGGTGGAAGACGACGGCGTCGGCTCCCGGCTCGAGCCCGAGGAGATGCTCGACAAAGGCCGCGGACTCTCCAGCACCGCCGAGCGCCTGCAGCGCCTCTACTCCGACCGCCACAGCATGCGCCTGGTCCAATCCCCCCTGGGCGGCCTGCGCGTCGAACTCGAATTCCCCTCCGCTTCCTCGACCCCACCAGCAGCAAAATAAAGGAACCCCCGGATATCGTATCGGTCCGAAAGGACCACTCTGAGGTGCTTCACAGGCAGTTATTCTTTTTTGTAAAATGCCAGGAAGATTATCGCTACTAAAAGCCTGACCGGGGCATGGGTCGGCAACGCTCCTGACAGCATGCACTGATTCTCTACACCCAGGTTAGAGCACACTTACTCCGATGGTCGTTTAGCTACTTCGATTCCGGCGGCGGAGCCTTACTTAGGTTACGCGCTTTGATGGCAATGCTATCAACCAGGCTATATATGCGTAAATCAAACCTATAAAAGGAGAATGACATGACTCTAAGAAGACTGATCACAGCGTCCCACTTCGGGACCCGCCTCCCGGACATATCCTTGCGTGCCGGCGACTAGCCGCCATGATACACTCTCGCCGGTAAGACCCGATGAGTTTTGAGAGAGAGTTGCTTTATGGCTGGCGCCGCCTGCGGTCGAGCCCCGCTTTTACTCTCTGCGTTGTCGTAACACTCGGCTTGGCAATCGGCGTAAGCACAGCAGTCTTCAGCGTCTTT
>DATIPQ010000117.1 GCA_035471785.1 Acidobacteriota bacterium | reverse complement strand
GCACTGGTGCCGGCGTTCATAGATTCTGAGCCGGGGCTTGGGGCCTCACACGAAGTCGACGATCTGGCGGCGCGTTGCCTTGAAGACCCACAGCCCCAGGGCCAGGAGGAGCAGGGTGCAGCCAACCCAATAGGCCAGGCCCGTCCAGGAGAGCGAAGGCTGCCCCAGCAGCGCCCAGCGGTAGGCTTCCACCATGTGGGTGAGCGGATTGAGCGAAAGCAGCCGTCCCAGTTCCGAGGGAGTGAATGAGCGCTGGTAGACGATGGGAGTGGTCCAGAAAACCACCGTCAAGAGCAGGTTGAGCGCCTGAGCCGTGTCGCGCATGAAGACATGAAAGGAAGCCACGGCCAGGCACCCTGCGAAGGCCATGATCATCTGCACCGCCAGCAGCAGCGGCAAAAGCAGCAGGTTGAGAGGGCTGAGCCGTCCCAAAACCCCCAGCACGATAATGAACAAGCCCAGTCCGATCAACTGGTGCGCCGTGCTGGTGAGGACCACCTGGAGCGGCAGCAGGGGCATGGGGAAGCGCACCTTCTTAAGCAGGTTGGCGTTTTCCACGTAGGTGACGGCTCCTCGGGCCAGAGCCTCCTGGAAGGCGATCCAGGGCATGAGTCCCGAAAAAATGACGGCGCCCAAGAGCCAGGGGTTGGCGTTCTCAGGGCTGGCCTTGCGGGTGAAGATATAGGCCACGAAGGTGTAAACGGCCAACTGAACGAGCGGATGAACGATCGACCACAGCATCCCGAAATAAGAGCCGATATAGCGGCTGCGGATGTCGCGCCATACCAACTCGCGAATCAAGTACTCGTTGCCCAGTCGCAATCGTACCCAGCCCTTTCCGGTCCTGTTAGGATAGAGGCCGTTACACTTGTGGCGGCATCATCTTGTCGGGCGACAGTTTGCCGCTAAAGAGAGAGAACTGCAACCGTGAAGGCCAAGGCTCGTTACCACAAGTCCGCTCAAGACCGGCAGGGAAGGGGTGCTGACGGTTATTTGCGCCTGTTGGCGGCAGTCTTCTTTCTGCTCCTTCCATTCGTCTTCTCCTTGCAGGGTCTCGACAAGTTCCGTCTCCCCAAGGAACTCTTCCTGTCGGCGGGAGCGGTGGTGTTGATCGCCGCCTTTCTGCTGACCCGCAGGGTGAGTCTTGCAGGACGTCCCGCAAGATGGGAAACGCTGCTTCTCGCAGGGCTTCTCTACGCCGGGCTGCAGAGCCTGTGGGCGGCGCGTCACCTGCAGATGACGCTGCGGGCCTTCGCCGTCCTGCTGCTTCTCTCGCTGTTGCTTCTGGTGCTGCGCGAGATCTGGAGCCAGGAGTTTCTGCGCCGCCTCTGGTTCGTCCTGGGAGCCGTCGCCGCCCTCCACTCGGTCATGACGCTGTTTCAGTACTACGGCTTCTTTTCCGCCATGGTCGACCAGCAGGGCAGGACCATCGAGGGACGCGCCATTCCCGCCGGGCTGGTCGGCGAGGTGCAGAGCGGCGCCTTCTTTTTCGCATTTTGCCTGCTGCTCAATCTCTACTGGCTTTTTAGAGCCCCCTCGCGCTCCCTGCGCTTGGCGGCGGCGGCCGTGGTGCTGCTGAACCTGATTGGTTTGCTCTACACCCGCACCCTGACCACCCTGGCCGCCCTGGCTCTGAGCCTTCTCTTCTGGGCCGCCTACCATCACTGGCAGCACTTCCGGCGGGGCCTCGGCGTCACCCGGGCCATGGCTCTGCTTTGGGCCGGAATGGCTGCCGCACTGCTGTTGGGAGGCGTAGCTGCCCATCAGGCGGGCGTCATCGACCGCATTCAGACCGTGGCCCAGCAAATGCGGGAAGGCGACTGGAGCGTAGCCACCGCCGGGCGGCAGCCCGTATATGCGCTCACCTGGAGCATGGTGCTGGAAAACCCGCTTCTGGGTACCGGCTTGGACAGTTTCGGGGTCGACTTCTTTCATTACCGGGCAGAGACCGAAACAGGCCGCCAGAAACAGCTCCTGGAGCAGCCCGGAGCTTTCCGCGAAGTCCACAACGAGTACCTGCAGGTTTGGTTGGAGTTGGGATTGCCGGGCTTGGTGGCTTTCCTGGCGCTGCTTTTCTGGCCCCTGGTCCCGTGCCTCAAGAAAGCTTTTGACCTGGAGGGAGGGCACGATCCCTACTGGTGGGCGCTCTACGCGGCGGGAGTGCTCTTCGTGGCGGTGGAGTGCCTGGCCTTCTTTCCCTTTCAGGCTCCCCTGCCGGCGGCCCTGATCATTCTTCTTTACAGCGGCATGCGGGCGGGCCAGGCAAAGGCCTTCACCCAAGCGGATGCGGCGTTTCTCTCGACTCGCGCCGGTCGCCTTAAGGCCTTCCTGCTGATCGTACTGGCGCTGCTGCTGATATACCCTCGAGTACAGGCCTGGAGGGCCAATGTCTTTATGGGAAAGGGCGAGCGGTTTCTGCAATCCGCCTACTCGCAGCAAGGCAGCGCCAGCCGACGTGCCATCGCGGCCCGCCGGGCGCTGGACAACCTCGAGACGGCGGTCAATCTGTGCTCGACCTGCTACCGCGCCTACGACCTGAGGGGATCGGCCCTGCTCCTGCTGGGCCGTCCCGACAAAGCCGTGGAGAGTTACCGTAGAGCAGCGCGCTACATCCCGTCCTCTGAGGTCTTCACCAATCTGGGAGTGGCTTACATGGCCTTGGGCCGTGCGCGGGAAGCCCGCGAGTCCCTGCAGACGGCGCTCCATTACCGTCCCGGCTATGCTCAAGCGCGCCAGGCGCTGGCTCAGCTTGATCAGCGGTCGCGCTGAGTCGCCCATGCGAATCGGAATCGACTACCGCCCTTGCCTCAAACCCGGATCCCGCCGCCGCGGCATCGGACGTTTCACCAGTCAACTGGTCAGCCACCTGCTGGCTGCTGACAAGGACAATTCCTACACTCTCTACTCCATTCGCGGCCAGCGTCCGCAAGAAACCCCGCACCAGGCCGCCTTTGTCGATTTGCCCTACCTGGCCAGGCCCAGCCGGCTTAATTGGCTGCTGGACCGCTTCACCTTGCCGCGTCGCCTGCGCCGCGACCGCCTCCAGCTCTTTCACGCCACCGAACACACTTCGGCCCCGGTCAGCAGGGAAACTGCGGTCTGGGCTTATGTCCACGACCTGATTCCCTATCTGTTTTGGGAGCAGACCCGCCGCCACCTGCCCGCCGACTTCCGCTATGCTCTCTCTTCGGCGGTGGAGCGGGTGCGCCAGGCTGCCATGGTGGTGACCGTATCCCGGCATTCGCGCCGAGACCTGTGCCGCCATTGGGGGCTGGAAGAAGACAAAGTCAAGGTGCTCTACCAGGATTGCCATCCGGCCCTGGGTCCGGTCGAGGAGGCCCGAGCCAAAGCCCGTCTCCAGGAGAAGTACGGCATCAGCGGACACTTTCTCTTCTACCTGGGCGGCACCGATTTCCGCAAGAACCTGCCCGCCCTGGTCGAGGCTTTCGCACAATTGGCCGGGCGCGGCTATCGGGGCTCGCTGGTGATGGCGGGCGAGAGCTTCGCCTGGGACATTCCCGAGGTGCAGGAGGTGCGCGCGCGCGTTGTTCGCCACGGACTGGAATCGAGAGTGCTCTTTCCCGGCTATGTGCCGGACGCCGATTTGGGACATTTTTATTCCGCCTGCCAGGCCTTCGTCTTTCCTTCTCTCTACGAGGGCTTCGGAATTCCGCTGCTGGAAGCCATGCGCTGCGGAGCGCCCGCTGTGGCGGCCCAGGCGGCCTCTCTGCCTGAAGTGGGAGGAGAGGCCGCCCGCTATTTCGATCCCGCTGACAGCCGGTCCATTGCCGATGCGCTGTGGGAAGTGCTGGAGGATCCCGTTCTGCGCGTCCGCATGGGTCAGCAGGGATTGGAGCGCTCGCGCCAGTTCAGTTGGGCCCGCTCGGCTGAGCGACTGTGCCGCTGGCAGAAGGAGGCTCTGCGATGAGCCGGCGGCCTCCAGACCTTGAAGGCGTGCGGGTGGGCATCGACGCCCGTTCGCTGCGCATCGGTCCCGCCGGAATCGCCACTTACGTGCGCAACCTGATGGCCCGCATCCCTTGGCTAGAGCCTCTCGAGGATCCGCGCCCCTCCAACAACCTGCTGTGGAACCACAGCCGTCCTCTGTGGGCCCAATGGAGGCGCAAATGGCATATCTACCATGCTCCCACCTACACGCTTCCCCTGCTCAATTTCTGCAAAGTCGTGTTGATGGTGGCCGACATTTCCTACCTGGTTCGCGACGAGTGGTATCCCTACGCCAACGATCCGCTGCGGCGCCGCTATTATCGGGCCTCCCTCTTCCGCGCCCATCGCATCCTGGTGCCCTCTGACTTCACGGCCGGCGAGTTGGTGAGGCTCTTTCCCGCCTTGAAAGAGCGCATCCGGCGCGTCTACCTGGGCGTTTCGCCCGATTTCCGCCCTCGCCCCCGCCTGGGCGAGCAGGTGCGCAAGCGGCTCGATCTGCCCCGGCGTTTCGTGCTCCACGTGGGAGACATTCATCCCCGGCGCAATCTTGACGCCCTGGCCGAGGCTTGCCGCAGCCTGCAACTGCCCTTGGTGCTGGTGGGCAAGGTCCTGCGCGGAGGAGAGGGTCTGGTGGGCCACTCGCGCCATCTGAGCGATCTTTCCCTGCAAGACCTGGTGGGTGTCTACAATGCCGCCTCGGCTATGGGCTACCCTTCCAGCTACGAGGGATTCGGCTTTCCCATGGTCGAGGCCATGGCCTGCGGACTGCCGGTGGTGGCCTCCAACCGCTCCTGTCTTCCCGAGGTGGCGGGGGAGGGCGCTCTCCTCGTCGATCCCGTTCCCCGCGACTTGGCCCAGGCTCTGGGACAGGTGCTGGACGAGCCTTCGAAATGGATGGAGAGGGGCCGCCGCAACGCGGCCCGCTTCACCTGGGACAATACCGCCCGCCAGACGCTGCAGGTCTACCGGGAACTCATCGGAAGTTCGAGGCCCGATTTGCGAGGTGCGAAGTAGGGTCAATACTTGGAGCCCCCGCCGTGGCGGCCCAGCAGGCGGACCCGCAGGCGCTGCAACCGGTAGAGCAACCCCACGCCCCCTCGAATCAGAAGGTTGGTGAGCCAGGAAGACGAAGAGGCGAAGTGCTTGTCGTGAAAAAGCCGCATTGAGCGGTAGAAGTGATAAAGGCTGAGGTCGGGGTTGCGGGAGGCGCTTTTCTGCTTGTGATGAATGGCCACGGCCTGAGGAATGTAGTGGACCTGCCAGCCCGCCTGGGCGGCCCGGTAGCAGAAATCGAGGTCCTCGCCGTAGAGGAAGAAATCCTCGTCCATGGGCCCGGCCTCACGGTAGAGGCGGCGGCGGAAGGCCAGGAACGATCCCGAGACGGCTTCCACCCGGGCCGGTTGCTTCTCGTCCAGGTAGGTCAGGTTGTAGGCCCCGAAGAGGCGGCTCTTGGGAAAGAGGCGGCTGAGCCCCAGAACACGGAAGAGGGCCACCCGCGGACGCGGGATGGAGCGGCGGCAGGCCAGTTGCAGGGTTCCATCGGGATTGAGCACCCGCCCCCCCACGATTCCAGCCTCGGGATGGGATTGCAGGAAGTCGCAGAGATGGCGCAGGGCGTCCTGCTCCACCTCGCAGTCGGGATTGAGGAAGAGGCAAAAGCGCGATTGGCAAACCTCGACCCCCTGGTTGCAGGCGGCCGAGAATCCGCGGTTGTCGGCATTGAGAAGAAACCGCACCCGGGGGTGTTCTTTCCGCAGTTGGCTGAAGTCCTGGTCGCGGGAGGCGTTGTCGACCACGACGGTCTGAAACGAAGGCTCGCCCCCTTGGCGGCGCAGGGAATCCAGGCAGCGGCGCAGGTAGTCGGTGGAATTGTGGTTGACGATGATGACGGCCAGTCGCTTCACGGGTTCACCTGCCGGGCTTGAGGCGTCCCTTGAGCCAGTTGCGGGTCAGTTGTCGGCGCAATTCGCCTACAGGCAAGGTGCGAGCCGACTGGATCTTGCGGCGCTTCTTCCACACTGTCGGGAGACTTCTCAGCGCCGCCCACTTGGCCCGCAACACCTCCGGTCCGCGCCCCTTCAGCACAAAGTAGGCTGCCGCCATAGCCTCGAAGAGCAGCCGTTCGGGCAGGTAGAGCAGCAACAAAGGCCAGGGCATGTTCTTCCAGAAGAGAAAAGAGGAATTGCGCCGTCCGAAGAAGACGTAGTTGCGGCTCAGGGAACCGATGCTGGCGTTGACGTGGTGACGCACCTCGGCTCCGGCCACGTAGTAGCAGCGGTGGCCCGCCAGGCGGGCTCTAAAACCCAGGTCGGCATCTTCGTAGATGAGGAAGAAGTCTTCATCGAAGCCGCCTAATTTCTTCAGCAGGGAGCGGCGGTAGAGGGCTGCCGCGGCGCAGGGACTGAAGACCTCTCGGGAGCGCAGGTAGTCGGCCGCGGGGAGTCCATGGCCGTGTTTGAAGGCCGCTCCCACCACCGCCATTCCGTCGCCCGCGCTGTCGATCTGTCGGGGATCGTCGGCCACAACGATACGCGAAGCCCACATGTCCCAAGGTGGACGCACCTCCTGCAGCAGACTCTGCAGCCAGTCTCGGGCCAGCACCAGGTCGTTGTTGAGTATGGCCGCCAATTCCCCTGAAGAGGCCGCCACACCCCGGTTGCAGGCGGCTGGGAAACCCAGGTTCTCCTTTAATTGCACCAGTTGAACCTGGGGCCAGCGGCGGCGCACGTGGTCGGCGCTGCCGTCGCTGGAGGCGTTGTCCACCACCACCACTTGCTGGGCTGGACGCGACTGATCCATGATCGACTGCAGGCACTCGTCGATCCAGCGCATGCCGTCGTAATTAATCACAATGAGGCTCACCGAGGGCGACACGGGGCTGTATTATAATTCTTCCTCAGACATCAGCATGCGAAACAGCGAAACGATTTCGGTAGACCGCGTGGCTACGGCGGGGCGGGGAATGGCGCGTTTCATCCTTTCCCACCCCATCGTCATCGTGGCCGTCGACTGCGCCGTCGGAATACTGGCCTATCTGTTGGCCTGGTGGCTGTCGCTCAACGTCTCCATTCCCTTCACCCGCGACATCATCCCCGAAACCCGCTTCGAAGCGGTGCGCCATCCCTGGGTGATTCTGTTCTTGTCGCAGATTTTCCTGCTCTATATATTCGGCCTCTACGACGAGATGCGGCGCACCCGCTTGCGCGAAATCGTGGCCTACTGCGCCACCGTCTGTCTGGTTCAGTTTGCCGCCGTGACCTCGTTGATCTTCCTGACCAACAGCCCCTTTCCCCGAAAAGTGCTGCTCCTGTTCGGGTGCTTCAACCTGGTTTTCCTGTCTCTGTGGAGGGTTTACGTCAAGAGTCAAGTCAAGCGGCACGTCTTGAGCGTCCTGGTGGTGGCCGATCTGCCCAGTTCAGCGCGAGAGATCATTGCCGAGATCGAACGCAATCCCTGGATGGGGATGAGAATCGCCGGAATCGTCTTCAGCGCTCAGGTCGACTATGAGGACTCAAACGCAGAGGAGATCGGCGATTATCCGGTCCTGGGCGCGCTTTCAAACTTAGATGCCGTCATCACCCAGCACGCCATCGAAGAGATCATCATCGCCTCGGCACCGACCTGGAAGGACCGCGTGATGACCTCGGTGAGCCGGTTGCAGGCCGAAACCGATGTTCGAATCGCCATTCTGCCTTCGGTCTACGAGATGGTCATCGGCAAGATGCGCCACGTCAACGTCCACGACACGCCGCTTATCGACGTCCGGCGCAACCCCAACGAGCCCTTCCAGAGGTTCCTCAAGAGGACGTTCGACATCTTTGTTTCAGGATCGCTGCTGTTGCTGGCCGGGCCGGTTATGCTTTTGACGGCCGCCGCCGTCAAGGTCACATCGTCCGGCCCCGTCTTCTATGTGCAGGAGCGAGTCGGTCGAGGCGGAAGGAGCTTTCGCCTCGTCAAGTTCCGCACCATGGTCAGGGATGCCGAAGTGGCGGGCCGGGAAATGCTGGCCCAAGTCGATGATCCCCGCGTCACGCCTCTCGGACGCTGGCTGCGCCGCTTTCGCCTCGACGAGTTGCCCCAGTTCATCAACGTCCTGCGGGGTGACATGAGTTTGGTGGGTCCCCGGCCGGAGCGTCCCGGCTTTGTCTGCCAGTTTGAAGAAGAGGTTCCCGGATACGCGGAGCGCCACAAGATCAAGCCCGGCATCACCGGGCTGGCCCAGGTCCGCGGTTATTACCACACCTCGGCGGAGAGCAAGCTCAAGTACGATCTGGCCTACATCTACAACTACAGCTTTTCGCTCGACCTGCTGATCGTGCTCGAAACCGTGAAAGTGGTCTTGACCAGGCCCGGAAGTTGAGCGTCAGGCCGCATTGTCTGATATCTTGAAAGTTTCGTCATGACTGCCTGGAAAATATCGGTCATCATTCCGCTCTTCAACGAGAAGCCTTCGCTGCTCGAGCTCTACCGCGAACTGGTCCAGGAACTGCCTCACCATAGCCAGGACTTCGAGTTGCTTTTCGTGGACGACGGCAGCAGGGACGGGTCCTTCGAGGTCCTCAAGGAGCTGCAAAAGAGCGATGCCCGCGTGCGCATCATCCGCCTGCGCCGCAACTTCGGCAAGGCTGCTGCCCTCTCGGCGGGATTCAGGCGCGTCCGCGGCGACGTGGTCATCACCATCGACGCCGATTTGCAGGATCGTCCCCATGAGATCCGCAAGTTGCTGTCCAAGTTGAAGGAGGGATTCGATTTGGTCTCCGGGTGGCGTTATCGCCGCAAGGACAAGTGGAGCAAGCGGCTGGCCTCCAAGATCTACAACCTGGTCACCTCCAGGATGACCGGCCTCAACATCCACGACATCAACTGCGGATTCAAGGCCTACCGGCGCCGTGTGATCGAGGAGATCCGGGTCTATGGCGAGATGCACCGCTACATCCCCGTCCTGGCCAGCTATCGGGGATTCGCTGTGGGGGAGGTGGAGGTCGAGCACAGCAAGCGCCGCTACGGTCGAAGCAAGTACGGTATCAGCCGCATGCTGAGCGGTTTTTTCGATTTCCTGACGGTGCTCATCCTCACCCGCTATTCCAGCAAGCCGCTTCACATTTTCGGCATTCTGGGAGGTGTGCTCTCTTTTCTGGGGACGGTGATCTTGGCTTACCTGGCAGTGGGGTGGCTGCTGGGCGATTACATCGAAGGACGCCCCCTGTTCTTCATCGCCATCCTCATGTCGATTATCGGAGTGCAGTTCTTCTTTTTCGGCTTGCTGGCCGAAATGATCGCCTACAGCAGCCGCCGCGAAGACGACTACTCGATAGACGAGATCCTGGAGCCCGAGGCGTCCTCAGAGAGCCAGCCGCGCGCGCTGGGCGGACCGATAAGCCGGAAGTCATGAAGATCGCCTTGGTAGGGCCCGCGCCACCCTTGCGCGGCGGCATTTCTCAATACAACAGCCTCTTGCACGGCGCCTTCTCGCGTCAAGGACACGAGACCCTGCTGATCTCCTTCCTGCGTCAGTATCCGGACTGGCTGCTGCCCGGAGAGAAGCAGCTCGATCCCGAGGCGGAAGGGCGCAATCAGGCAGCCGAACGCCTGCTCGATTCGGTGCGTCCCCGAACCTGGAAAGCCACGGCCCGCCGCATGGCCCGCTTCGACCCCGAGGTGACCGTGCTGCAATGGTGGCACCCTTTCATGGCTCCTTGCTATTGCGGGCTCTTGAAAAGGCTGCGGCGCAACACTTCGACCCGGGTCGTGATGGTCTGCCACAACGTGCTTTCCCACGAACATGCCCGCTTCCCCGGCCGGGCATGGGCCGAGCGATTGCTGGTGCGCCGTCTCTTCAAGAAAGTGGACGCCTTCGTGACCCACGGAGAAGAGATCGTCGGCACCATCCGCAAGCTGTCCCGCGGCCAACCCGTGGGCAAGGCGTTTCTCCCCATCCAGGACTATCATTTCTCGGGTTACGATCCCGGACCTCAGCCCTCTTCGCCCGGCGATCCCCTCCGTTTGCTTTTCTTCGGCAACGTACGCCAGTACAAGGGGCTGGACACCCTGCTTGAGGCTCTGGCGCTCCTTCCCCCGCAACTCGAATGGCGTCTGACCGTAGCCGGCGAGTTCTACCTCAGCCAGGACGATTTCCGCCGCCAGGCCGAGAGCTTGGGAATCAGCCCGCGCGTCCGCTGGATTCCCCGTTACCTCTCCAGCCGGGAGGTGCCTTCGCTTTTCCGGTCCTCCGACCTGCTGGTTCTGCCCTACAAGGCCGCCAGCCAGAGCGGAATCATACCCTTGGCCTTTCTTTTCGAATTGCCTGTTTTGGCAACTCGGGTCGGCGGATTGCCGGAGGTCATCGAACACGGAGTCAACGGTTTCCTGGTGCCTCCCGACGACCCTCAGGCCCTGGCGGCGTCATTGCAGGAGTTTTTGCGCCAGGGGCCGCCTGCCGACCTCTTGCCCAACATCCGGGCCTTGCGGCGCCGGTTGAGTTGGGAGCAGGTGACTGATACAATTCTGCGAGTCTCCGGGGAAGCGGACAGGCAGGTGTAACGGCTGTTTGAAGGCATCGGCAGAGGAGCCGCGGCCAGGGTCGGAAAAGAGACAAGGGAGGTCCTCGAAACGCCTTCTTTCGGGCAGCCGGAGGTCGCTCAGACAGCATGGCCAAGAGAGAGCGCAAAGCCAGGCGCCAGCCTGTACAGTTCGATTCGCCCGCCCTCATTTGGGTCGCTTGCCTGTGCCTGTATACTTTCGCCTTTCTGCTCTTCGCCAACACCCTCAATGGCGAGTTCCTCTTCGACGACCGGCCACTCATACTGCAGAATCCCCAGGTCACTGAGCAGCTATACAGCGACATCGTTGTGCCTACCCGCGGATACCGCCCGGTGCGCACGCTCACCTACGCCATCAATTATGCGCTGGGGGGCGAAGACCCCTGGGGCTATCACCTTTTCAACGTGGCGCTGCACGCACTCAACGGCCTTCTTCTCTTCTTTCTCCTGCGCATGTGGACGGGCTCTGTCTGGCCCTCTTTTTGCGCCACGGCCCTATTTCTGGCTCATCCCGCTCAGACGGCGGCGGTGGCTTATATCTCGGGACGCAAAGACCTGCTGGCTCTCTTTTTCGTGCTGGCCGGGTTGCTGCTCTACAGCCGTTTTCGCGAGACGGGCCGGCATTGGAGGTTGGCGGCCTCACTGTTTCTATTCCTTATGGGGTTTTTCTCCAAGGAAGTCGTCATCGTTTTTCCCGCTCTGCTGATGATGGCTGATGCACTCCATCTTGAACTCCGCCGCCCTCAAGCCTCGCAGCAAGAGCCGGCCGGGCAAGGCCCCACATTCCTGCGAGCCTTTTGGCAAGCGGCCCGCCGCCATCCGCTGCTTTACAGCGCTGCAGCCCTGGCGGCCCTGGCGGGGCTCTATCACGCCACTTTCGTCATGCGGGCCAGCCGCATGGTGGGGCTGTGGGGAGGGAGCTGGGAAACGAATCTGGGGACTTCTTTCAAGCTCTTCGCCCACTACGCCAAAATGATTCTCTGGCCCTTCCCGCTCATCGCCGACTACAAGGGCGACGTCTTCCCGATCTCGGGCGGTTTCAGCGAGCCTATGACGCTGGTTGCGCTGCTGGCCGCGGCCGCTTACCTGGGACTGGCGGTGTGGGTCTACCGCAAGGCGCCCCTGATTTCGCTGGGGCTGCTGTGGTTCGCGCTGTTTCTGCTTCCGGTGCTCCACTTGATCCCCTTTCATGAGGTGGCGGCCGACCATTTTCTCTACGTTCCCCTGGCCGGAATCGCCGTGGCGGTTGCCGAACTGCTGCGCTTGCTGGCCAAGTCGGATTCTTTCCCGACCCGCGCGGCTTGGGCCGCAGTGGCGGTGCTGGTGGCGGCGAGTTCGGTTTTCGCCTACCAGCGCAATGAGACCTGGAACGACGCCACCCGCCTCTGGGAAGACACCTTGGCCAAGGCGCCCCAATCGTTTCGGGCCAACGTCAACCTGGGACGCATCTATTTCGAGTCTTCCGCTTCGGATCCGGTCAAGCGCCGCCAGGCGCTGGAGATGACTCGCAAGGCGACTCAGTTGGAGCCCGAGGAGGCCACCGCCCTGGTCAACCTGGGCAGCATGTATTTCGAGATCGGTTCCAAGTCCGCTCAAGATCCGCAGCGACAGGAAGACTGGATCACTTCAGGCCTTGACCTGCTCAAGAGAGGCTTGCAGCATGATCCTTCCAGTCCTTCGGCGTTGAGCAACATCGGCAACTGCTATAAGTCGCTTTCACTGCTGCATCGTCAACGCGGTCAAGTCGAGGAAGCGGAACGCCTTTGGAACATGGCCAAGGACTACTACGAGCGGGCCTTGCAGAGCGATGCTCGGCGTGAGACAAGGGCCGCCCATTACAATCTGGCCGTCCTCCACCAAGACGTGGGGAATCAGCAGGAAGCCATACAGCAACTGCGGCTGTTCCTCAAGGCCTGGCCCAGGCACGCCGACGGCAACGCCCGCCTGGGCACCATCCTGCTGAGCGTGGGACGCTCTCAAGAAGCAATCCCTTACCTGCAGAGGGCTGTGCGCTACAAGCCTGTGCAGGAGAACATGCTCTACCTGGCTGAGGCTCAGCAGCGAAGCGGTCGGTTGCAGGATGCCGCCGAGACTTATCTCAGCACCTTGCAGCGCTACCCTCATCTTAAAGACATTTATTTCAATCTGGCCCAGGTGCTCTATCTGCAGGGCAATATCCAGGAATCGAAACGAGCCTTCCAGATCTATCTTCGGGACGGGCAGAATCCCACCTTGCTGGAGAACGCCCGCCAGGCTCTGCAGCAACTGGAGGAGAAAGAGGTGCAGCAAGATGTACCAGGGTAGACGCATTACGGTGGTGATTCCCTGCCTCAACGAAGAGGAGGGCATCGGCATGGTGCTTTCGCGCATCCCCTCCTTTGTCGATGAAATCGTGGTTGTCGACAACGGGTCCACCGACGGCACCGCGCAGATCGCCCGATCCATGGGCGCCCGGGTCATTCGCGAGAACGTGAGAGGCTACGGCAGGGCCTACAAGACCGGGCTTCTCAATGTCGAAGGCGACATCATCGTCACTCTGGACGGCGATCACTCCTATCCCGTGGACGCTCTTTCTTACCTGCTGGAAGCCCTTCTCAAATCAAAGGTGGGCTTCATTTCGGCATCCCGCTTTCCCATCCAGAATCCGGGCGCCATGGCGCTCAAGAACAAGATCGGCAACATCGCTCTCAGCCTGGTGATGTCGGTCCTCTACCTGCGCTGGGTGCGGGACTCCCAATCAGGAATGTGGATTTTCTTCAAGGAGTCCTTGGAGCGGATGGACCTGCGCAGCGACGGCATGGCTTTTTCGGAGGAGATCAAGATCGAAGCCCTGCTCGACCGCAACATCGGCTTTAAGGAGATCCCCATCAGTTATTCCAACCGCGCCGGCGAGATCAAGCTGCGTCCCTGGCGCGACGGATGGTCGAATCTGCTCTTTCTCTTTAAAAAACGCTTTTTGCCTCGCCGCTCTCCCTCCTATGCCTTCGGAGCCAAGCGAAAGGCCCACCGGAGGACGCGGCAGTCCGTCCACCCAGAGGGTTGAACGGACCAACCCGCCCAGCGCCCTATGACCTGTCCCGTCTGCGATTATCCCAACACCCGCCCCCGCTACCGAATGCGGGACCGTTTCTTTGGCGCCGCCCAGGGCGAGTTCACCATCCACCGCTGCAGCAGTTGCGGTCTGCTCTTTCAGAAGGAAGAAGAGGTGGTGGAGCGGATCGGCGATTTCTATCCGTCCGGCTATTGGTGGAAGCCCTCGGGCAAGGTATCGGCGCTGGAGAAGGCTTACCGGGATTGGGTCTTGGCAAATGACCAGTTGGCTTTCCTGCGCTCGGTGGCGGAGGAGCCCTCCAAGGTTCGCATGCTGGACATCGGATGCGGCAACGGCACCCTGGTCGCGGCGGCCCTCGAGGCCGGATTCGACGCCTATGGGCTGGAACAGTCGCAGGAGGCCCGCCGGCTGGCGGAAGCCCAGGCTCCAGGACGCATCTTCAGCCAGGATGAAAAGGCCCTGATCGAAGCCGGCCAGTCCTTCGACCTGGTCACGCTCTTCCATACCCTGGAACATCTTCCCCAGCCCTTCAGCTACCTGCGCAACCTCAAAAAGTTGATGCGTCCGCCGGGGAAGCTGATTGTGCAGGTTCCCAACACCGGCAGCCTGCAGGCGCGCTTGATGGGCTCGCGCTGGTACGGGCTCGATTGCCCCCGTCATCTTTACAACTACAACCCCTATAATCTGATGCACCTGCTGGGACGCGCCGGCTACCGCGTCCACCGCCTGCGCCATTTTTCGCTGCGCGACAACGCGGCTGCCCTGGCCTCCAGCCTTTTCCCCTTTCTCGATCCCATGTCGCAGCGGGTCAGGAAGCTGCGCCGGGGCGGACGCGCAGACGCCTTTTCGTTAGCCTTGCGCGAAGCGCTATACTTTCCGATCCTGGTAGCGTTGCAGCCCTGGGCCTGGTTGGAGGCCAAGCTGGGACGAGGAGCGACCCTGACTGTCTACGCCACCGTCGGAGAAAAGATCTGAGACAGACCGCTCGCCGAGAAGGACCATTATGAAGATCTGCATGATCGGAACCGGCTATGTGGGATTGGTCAGCGGCACCTGTTTCGCGGAGTCGGGCAACGACGTCATTTGCGTCGACATCGACCAGGCCAAGATCGCTCAACTGCAGCAGGGCCAGGTTCCCATCTACGAGCCCGGGCTTGAGGAAATGGTGGAGCGCAACCTGGAAGAAGGACGGTTGAGCTTCACCACCGACCTGGCCGAGGGCGTGCGCGAATCCGACATCATTTTCATCGCCGTGGGTACCCCGGCCGGCGAAGACGGTTCTTCAGACCTGAGCTCCGTGCTTCAAGCCTCCCGCGACGTGGCCCGCTGCATGAACGGGCCCAAGCTGATCGTCAACAAAAGCACCGTCCCGGTGGGGACCGCCGACAAGGTCCGCCGCGAAGTGGAGGCCCTTACCGCCCATCCCTTTACGGTCATCTCCAACCCGGAGTTCCTCAAGGAAGGCGCCGCCATCGAGGACTTCATGAAGCCCGACCGGGTAGTCGTGGGAACAGAGGACGAAGAAGCAGCCGGCGTCATGCGCGAACTCTACGCACCCTTTACCCGCACGGGGGCGCCCATTCTGGTGATGGATACCCGCAGTTCGGAGATGACCAAGTACGCGGCCAACGCCATGCTGGCATGCCGCATCTCTTTCATGAACGAGATGAGCCAGTTGTGCGAACGCCTCGATGCCGACATTAATGCAGTGCGCCAGGGCATCGGCAGTGACCAGCGCATCGGACGCTCCTTCCTCTTCGCCGGACTGGGCTACGGCGGGTCCTGTTTCCCCAAAGACGTCAAGGCCCTCATGAACATGGGCTACGAGGTGGGTTTTCCCCTGCGCCTGGTGGAGGCCATCGAATCCGTCAACGAGCGCCAGAAGTCCGTGCTGGTCGAGAAGATCGACCGCTTCTATTCCTCCCAGGCTCCCCAGCGCCTGGAGCGCATCCGCCAGCGCGACGAAGAGGTGACGCCTGAACTGCTGGAGGAAATCAAGCGGGAAGGCCGCCGCAGTGTCAGTCCGGCGTCGGAAACGCCCCCCTGCGACCTCAAAGGCCGGGTCTTCGCCCTCTGGGGACTGTCCTTCAAGCCCCGCACCGACGACATGCGGGAGGCCCCCTCACTGCGCATCATCGAATGCCTGCTGAAGCGGGGTGCCTCGATCCAGGCCTATGACCCGGAGGCCATGGGAACGGCCCGCCGTATCCTCAAAGAGGAGATCAGTTTCTTCGACAACAGCTATGCGGCACTGGACGGCGCCGATGCCCTGGTGCTGGTGACCGAGTGGGATGTCTTCCGAAATCCCAATTTCGGGCGCATGAAAAAACTGCTGCGCTATCCAGTCATCTTCGACGGACGGAATCAGTATTCCCTCCACACGATGCCTCGCCACGGCTTCGTCTACTACGCCGTAGGCAGGTCGTAAAGCCCTTCTCCAAGGGTTGAAGGGGAGCCTATGCCCCAGCCCACGCCCGACATGCAGGCCCCTTCGCAGCCTCCTCTCGTCTCGGCAGTGGTCGTGAACTGCAACCGCCGCCAACTTCTCATGCACTGTCTGCACTCCTTGCTCAAGCAGGACTATCCCCGCCTGCAGATCGTGGTGGTCGACAACGGCTCCGACGACGGGAGCGTGGAGGCTGTCCACAGCCTGAACGACTCCCGCATCGAGGTGTTGCCGCAAGGCGAAAACCTGGGCTTCGCCGCTGCCAACAACCGGGCCATGGATCACCTCGCGGGACGCTATGTAGCCCTCTTGAACAACGACGCCGAGGCGCGTCCCGACTGGATTTCCCGCATGGTCGAGGCCCTCGAGTCGCAGCCCCGTGCGGGAATGGCGGCCTGCAAGATCCTCTTCCATGGTTCCACCGTTATCGACAAAGCCGGACACCTCATATTCCCCGACGGGCAAAACCGGGGACGCGGCACGGGAGAACCAGACCGGGGCCAGTACGATGAAGCCGGCCCGGCCCTCTTCCCCGACGGCTGCGCCGCCCTCTACCGCCGCCGCCTGCTGCAAGAGGCAGAGGGCTTCGACGCCGACTTCTTCGCCTACGCCGACGATGCCGATTTGGGGCTGAGGGCCCGCCTGATGGGATGGGATTGCCTCTACGTCCCGCAAGCCGTTGTCGAGCACCACCACTCCTCTACCAGCGGACGCTTCTCGCAGCGCAAGATCTACTGGGTCGAACGCAACCGCTGGTGGTTGGCGGTCAAGGTGCTGCCCTTGCCCCTCTTGCTGCTCTCGCCGCTGCTGACGGCTTACCGGTGGGCCTGGAACCTGCTGGCAGCCTTGCTGGGCCGCGGGTCGGCCGGAGCCTTTCGCGGACAGTCCTCGCTGCGGCTGCTGCTGGGCGCCGTGCTTCGTGCCGTGGCCGACGGTGCAAGGGGGACGCCGGCAATGTGGCGCAAACGCCGGCGCCTGCGTCAACAGCGCCGTCTGAGCGACCTCGAGTTCCTGCGCCTGCTGCTGCGCTGGCGCATTTCGGCACGCCGTCTGGCCTTTCAAGAACGGCAATGAAAACGCCCCCAACCATGCAGGCCCGGTTGCCGGGCGTCGGGGGGAAGCGGAACTGGCTACTAGCGGAAGGCCAATGCAGACTGCTAGAATTTCTGCATTTCTCCGGCAGCAACCTTTTTGGGGAGTTGAGGTCCAAAGGACGGGACGAAAAGCGGAAAGGTAGGCCCTGAATGAGTGAAATGTGGAGGGATTTTCTTCGAGGCTTTCGCCTCATGGCCGCCCATCCCGGCTTCTCGGGAGCGGCCATCGTGGCCTTGGCGCTCGGAATCGCGGCTTCCAGCGCCCTTTTTTCGGTCATCAACGCCGTGCTCCTGCAGCCCTTGGCCTTTGAGGATCCTGATCGGCTGGTCGTCATCTGGGAGCGCCAGCAGGAAAGGGGCCTTCCCCTCATGTATGCCTCTCCTCCCAATTTCGCCGACTGGCGAAAGGAGAGCCGTTCCTTTGAGGCCATGGGAGCCTTCGACGAGCGTGACTTCTTTGTGGGCGGAGAGGGACGGCCCCATCACGTGCGGGGGACGCGGCTCACCTTCGACGCTCTGGAGTTGCTGGGAGTGGACCCCTTGCAGGGGCGTCTCTTTTCCAGCCAGGATGACCGTCCCGGCGCCGACAAGGTGGCGCTCATCAGTCATCGGCTGTGGCGCACCCGTTTCGGCTCGCGCCCGGTGGTGGGGCAGAGGATCGACGTCAATGAAGAGCCCCATGAAATCGTGGGCGTGATGCCGGAGGGTTTCGAGTTCCCGCCTCCGCTGACGCTGGAAGGCACGGCCTCCTCGGAGAAATCGGATCTGTGGGTGCCCTTTGCCATAGACATGGCCGCGGGACAGCGCGGGGCCCACTTCATGACCGTGATCGGACGCCTCAAGCCGGGTGTAACCCTGGCTCAGGCCGATCAGGAGATGCAGTCGCTGGCGGCTTCGCTCGAGCAGCGCTACCCCGACAGCAACGAAGGCTGGGACATCGTCCTCACCCCGCTCAGTTCGCAGATGGTGGGCGCCATCCGTTCCGACCTCTACCTGCTGCTGGCGGCGGTGGGCTTCTTGCTTCTCATCGCCTGCGTCAACGTGGCCAATCTGCTGCTGGCCCGGGCCACCGCCCGACGCCGCGAATTCGCATTGCGCTCGGCTCTGGGGGCGGGCCGCGGCCGCCTGGTGGCTCAACTGCTGGGAGAAAGTCAGGCCTTGGCCTTGTCGGGAGGAGCGCTGGGGCTGCTGCTGGCCTCCCTGGCCGTGGATGCCGTCGTGGTGCTGGCGCCCGACAACGTTCCGCGGCTCGAGCAGGCCTCACTGGACTGGAAGGTGGCTCTCTTTACCTTGGGCGTGGCGCTTTTCACCGGACTGCTTTTCGGCCTGGCTCCCGCCCTGCAGACCTTCAACCCCGACCTCAGCGGACCGCTGCGTGAAGGCGACCGCGCAGGTTCGGAAGGGCGGGGAGCGCTCAATTTGCGCTCGGGCCTGGTGATGGTTGAAGTGGCCCTTTCCATCGTCCTGCTGGTGGGCGCCGGACTGCTCTTCCGCAGTTTCTTCGCGCTGCTCGACGCCGAGCGCGGATTCCAGACCGAACAGGTCCTGACCGGACGCCTCAGCCTGCCCCCCAACCGCTATCCCGAAGCGCCCCAGCGCATCACGGCCTACCGCTACCTGGAGAGCGCCCTCAATGCCTCCAGCGCTTTCCAGTCGGCGGGCTTCACTCTCGACATTCCGCTGGGAGACGACCGCCAGGGGACCAGCTTTTTGAAGGAGGGCGAGATCGAGGACCAAGTACGGGAAAACCGCCAGGTCGCGTTCAGCTTCGTGACTCCCGGCTACTTTGGCACCATGGGCATCGACCTGCTCAGCGGCCGCTCTTTCGCCCCCGGCGACGACCGCGAGTCCGCCGACGTGATCGTCATCAACCAGGAGTTGGCGGATCGCTTCTTCCCCCAACAGGACCCGCTGGACCAGCGCCTCATCGTCGGCTTCAACTCTCGCCCCAGACGCATCGTGGGAGTGGTTGAAAACGTCCGTCACGACACCTTGCGGGCCGAACCGCGTCCCATCGTCTATGTGCCCTACTACCAGCTTCCCTGGTCAGGCAATTTGTCCCTGGTGGCGCGGACCTCTCTGGCTCCCGATCAGGCCCTGGACGCCTTGCGCGAGACGGTGGACGAATATGACGCGTCCCTTCCCATCTACCGTTTGCAGAGCATGCAGTCGGTGGTCGACGCCTCGGTGGGACAGGAAAGGTTCGCCACCCTGCTCTTGGGCCTTTTCTCCGCCATGGCCCTGCTTCTGGCCTGCGTCGGAATCTACGGCGTGATCAGCTACTCCGTCAGCCGCCGCCGCAGGGAAACGGGCATCCGCATTGTCATGGGCGCCCGCCCAGCCGACATCTTCCGCTTGGTGTTGACCCAGGGACTGTCGCTGACCTTGGCCGGCGTGGGCCTGGGAGTGGTGTTGTCGTTGGCTTTGACGCGTTGGCTGTCCAGCCAGCTCTACGGCGTCGAGGCCCTCGACCTGCCGACCTATGTCGCGGTGTGTACGCTGCTTCCGGCAGTGGCGGCAGCGGCCTGTCTGCTGCCCGCCAGCCGCGCCACCCGCGTCGACCCCATCACCGCCCTGCGCGCCGAGTGAATGCTTCCTTACTCCGAAACAATCCCGGCCGGACAGGAAACCCCCGTCCCGCCCAGTCCGCAGTAGCCGCCGGGATTCTTGGAGAGGTACTGCTGATGATAGTCCTCGGCGTAATAGAACTCGGGAGCCCCTACAATCTCGGTGGTGATCTCATCGTATCCGGCCCCTGTCAAGCGCCGCTGGAAGGCCTCCTTTGAAGCCTCAGCCAGGCGGCGCTGCTCGTCGTCGAAGACGTAGATGCCGGAACGATACTGGGTCCCCACGTCATTGCCCTGGCGCATGCCCTGGGTAGGATCGTGATTCTCCCAGAAGATCTTGAGGATTTGCGGGTAGGAGATCTTGGCGGGATCGAAGACCACCAGCACCACTTCGTTGTGCCCGGTCTGCCCGCTGCACACTTCGCGGTAGGTGGGGTTGGGAGTGTATCCGGCTGCGTATCCGACGGCGGTGGTGTAGACGCCCTCGGCTTGCCAGAACTTCTTCTCCGCTCCCCAGAAGCAGCCCATGCCGAAGACCGCCTGCTGCATGCCCTCAGGAAACGGCGGCTCAAGCGGCGTCCCCAGCACGTGGTGCTTTTCGGGGACCGGCATCTTTTCGCTGCGCCCCGGCAGCGCCTTCTCCGGCGCCGGCATTTCAACCTTCTTGCTAAAGCTCCAGATTCCCATACCCCCTAAGACGCCACCCGCGCGCCGCCGGTTTCGCCGGTTCCGCCAACTGGGGTGCAGGGCGGCTGACGGTCTCCAGGGCGGGTGGGAGGCGCATCCTTGCGGCGATTGTAGAAATGCCCCATCTCAGCGCCGGATGTCCAGCCTGTACAAGACCACCCCGGCCTAGGCCCCCTCAGGGCAGTCGGTTGCAATCGTCCGCGGGGCCTTCCAGGATGCTCCCTGCTCGCTCATCGACTTGATCAGGTTCAAGAAGTTGAGCCATCCGCAGCGGTAGCCCTCCAGATCCTGATCCTCGGCGAAGCCGCTGTGGACGATGGTCAGGCGGGTGCCCCCTCCCGAGTCCTCCAACTCCCACTGCACTACGGTGTCGCCGTCGTGGTAATTCCACGAGTAGGCCAGCTTTCGTTCGGGCTCCAGATCGAGGATCTTGATGGGTCCGCCGCCCTTCCAGCCAAAGTTGTAGACGCCGCCCTTGCGGGGCTCCACCTCGGCATCGGAGGCAATGTAGCGGTTGAGCTGCCGAGGATCGATGAGCGCCTGGTAGACGGTGCTTCGGTCGGCTCCGATGTCAACCGAGTAGCTGACCTGGCCGCGGGGACGGACGGCGAAATCGCACAGCACCGGCGGGCCGCCGCTTTCGAGCAGGCGGCGCAAGTTCTCGGCGCTGAGGCTCCAGAAATCGAAGATGGAAGGATCGCCTTCACGCACCTCGGGCGAGTTCTGGTGCACCCGCATCAGCGATCCCTGCCCGGCGTCTTCAAGCTCGATGCGTACCCGCGAAAGTCCGGCGTCCAATTGCCAGTCGTATTCCAGCCGCCGGCCGGGCTGGAAAGAGACCAGCTCCTGGCGCGGTCCCGAGGGTGCGTTGGGCGTAAAGCGTCCCCAGAAGGCGTAGCGCCCCTCATCCAGATCGACCTCGGCCTGCTCGGCAAACCACGAGGTC
>DATIPQ010000116.1 GCA_035471785.1 Acidobacteriota bacterium | reverse complement strand
ATTGTCGCTTCGGAGCGCTCGTGCTTTGGTGCCGCGCCCTGGCTCCCCATCGCAAACTGGCGGCTCAGAGCACCGGTGGAAGGCCCGAGCAGGCGACAACCTATCCCAGACGGTCTGATGGTGAATCTTCAGCATCAGTGTCACCGAGGCACGACCGGGAAGGCGGTCAGCAGGGGGACGGAAGCGGGGAAGGGGGCTGGGTCCGCTTCTTGGCGCAAAGTGACGGCGGCCAGTGGCTGCGTGCTTTCCACCGTCATGGTCCCCTGGGCGAAGTCCACGGGCAGATCTGGCAGCAACTGGTCCACGAATTGAGCGCGGTGGTTTCCAGGCTGCAACTCAATGACGTTGGGAGAGCCGTTCTGCTCCACGCCTTGGAGGCTGAACACACTGAGGGTGACTTCAGCTGGCTGATCGCCGGTATTGACGATGGCAAGCCCGGTGCTGCGGGGAGCGCGCTGGTCGACGAAGAGGCTGAAGGATTGGAGCGGAGACGAAGCTGGGACTCCGGTCTCGAAGAGGGCTATTCCCGTTTCGACTTGGCTGCGTCGGAAAACCGCCGTGCCGCCCACCGAGGGCGGGGCGCTGAGCCGCATGTATCCGACCCGCAGATCTTGTTCTCCCGCTGTTTCTGCTGAGAATCCGCCCTCGGGCTCAAGCTCGACGGCGAAGGAACTGCCGCTGCCCAGCTCTCCCAATTCCACCTCCAGAGGATCGCCGTTGGAGTCGAAGAGATCGACTTGAACCTCAGCCGGCGAACTGGAGGAGTTGACCAGGATCAGCGAGGTGGTGAATCGGATGTTTCCGGCCACTCCGTCGCCCACTTGGGCGAAATAACTTTCCACCGAAGGCACGGGAGCCGAAACCGTCTGTTCCAGGGTGTTGATGTGGTCGAAAGAGGGATCGTTGTTGTCGTTGGCGGCATTGGCCGCCACCCGGAAGAGCACGTCGCCCTGAGAGTCGAAGGGCGCTCTCCAGACGAAAGGCACCTCGCCAGTCTGCAACGGAACAGGAGTATGGAGCAGGACGAGCGCTTCATCAATTTGAAACAAGTCTGTATTGGGAAAGTCGGGAAGGAGTTGCCCAGCCGAACTCCCGTCCTCAAAAAGCGCTGCCATCTGAAACCCGAAGACTCCTCCCCCCTGACTGTCTTCGATAATTAGCCGCAGGTCCTGATACACTTGGCCGGGCTCGTAAGTGGCGGGCAAGCCCTCCAGGACCACCGAACCATCGGTGTTGAAGGTGCTGAGCGACTCATCATCGTGACAGCCCGAGGACGCGCACATCATGCCTCCCGCCAGCACCGACTTGTTCTCATCGATGTCTTTGCCGTCGCGGCGGGCCTGCAGGTTGAGGAGCGCGGCCGTCGCTACAAGCATGAGAAAAGCTGGAAACGCCGCCCTGTGAGTCATGTCTTGCCTTTCGTCGTCAAAAAGGGCTTCCCCGCTTACCGGATGCGTCTGAAGATATTAAAGCCTAAAGAAACGCTGTCGTTGCTGCGGTTGCCGCTGATGCCGTAAGTGGCGGGAGTGAACTCCAGGGAGTTGGTGACGAAGACGGAAAAGACGTGCCCCCAGGAACGGATCTTGACGCCTCCCCCGAAGGCCGGATCGTCGCGGGCCTCGATTCCTCCAAAGCCCTTCACCCGCGGGATCACCTCCCCCATCAGTGAAAACCAGTCGGTCGCCGCCACATCTGCGCCCAATCCCAGGGAGAAAGTGTGGTTCTCATCCGCAGCCCGGAAACGTGAGGGAAGGAACAGCCGGTCGTCACGGCGGCTGTTGAAGACCATGCTGGGCGTTATGTACAGGCGCACCCGTCCCATATCGAAGGCCGTGGCCAGTTGCAGGAAGGGCGAGTAGTGGCGCTGGAGATTGTCGTGTCCCTCAAGGCCGCCGCGAAAGTCCATGCTCCAGAACGACTCGCCGGAGTTCTTGATTTCAAAGGTGGCTGCCAAGGTGACGATCCTGTCGGTGCGGGCGCGCGTCACACCGGCGCTCAGCCGGTCGCTGAGAGCGTAGTTGAGTGCCAGGTTGACGTTGGCTCCCAGGTCGGTTCCGAAGGCCCCGCCCGCGCCCGAGTCGATGTCTCCGAAGAAGCTGTGCTGCACCTGGAATTCGAAATCGCCCCGGCGGCGGTCGAGCGGAGCCGGGACGTTGATGACGGCGGGCGACTCCGAGCGCCGCACCGGTTTGGGGGCGTCCTGGCCGGCTTGGGCCAGCACGGGTGGAGCTTGGCCGGCGGCCCCGGGGGGACTGGCGGCTGCGCCACTGCTGTAGATGTAGTCGCCTTCCTCGTCGCCCGAGTTGTCGGCGGCATTGCCCGAAGCGTTGAAGAGCACCAGTCCGCCGCTCCGGGGAGCCGTCCACTCAAAGGGGAACTCCACCGGCCCGCCTCCGACGCCGGCCCGCGTCCCCTTCTCGGAATGACTGATGTAGGTGATCCCCTCCAGGGAATCGAGAAGCGTGTTGCCGTCGATCCCGGCCAACTCTCCCGCTTGGCCTCCCGAATCGGCGAAGCGCGAAGTGAGCTGAAAGCCCCAGCGTGACTGGCCGGGTTGGGAGATCACGACCTTGAGCGGATAGCTCCTCCCCGGCTCATACTCGCGGGGCACTCCCAGAATCTGGAAGGATCCGCCCAGGAGATGCCCGGCGTTCAACCTCTGCCCTTGGTGGCACTTGAGACAGTTCTGCTGACCGAAAGCGCCTGTCAGCTTGGGGTCGGGCCCGTCAGGATAGGCCGTCAGCAGCGCACAGACCGGCAACAGCAGGAGCGGCGTCAGGACTAGTAAACGTGTGGCGGATGACATGCATCTCTCCTCGCTTCAATCGCTCAGCAATGGACAGGGTCAGGAGTTTTGAGTGTAACTCATCGACTCTTCACTTTTCTCATTCAAGATGCGGTCCCCTGTCTCATCTTTCACTTTCTGGCCCGAGCTTCCGACCGGCTTCTTTGCCTGGAGCGCCAGCCTTGGGCTAGGTTAAGAACATGCCGTCCGACACTTCCCCAAGACATCCTTCACCGTCCGCCTCCTCAAGCAAAGCCGACAAGCTCCTAAGGGGTCCGGGCATCAGCGTGATCCTGGTGGAAACCCGCCAGTCCGGGAATATCGGCTCGGCGGCCCGGGCCATGAAGAACATGGGCCTGACCCGCCTCAAGCTGGTGGCTCCGCGTCAGGGCGTCACCGACGAATGCCTGCACATGGCGGCGGGCGCTCAGGAGATCGTCGAGCGGGCCCTCATCTTCGAGACCTTGGAGGAGGCCCTGGCTGACGAGCAGCTCCTTGTCGGAACGACGTCCCACCGCGCCCGGGTGGCCCGTCGGCCCCTTCACACGCCCCGCGACCTGGCTCCCCGGCTGCTGGCCGAAGCCCGGCAACAGAGAGTGGCTTTGCTCTTCGGTCCCGAGCGATCAGGACTCGACCAGGAGACGCTGGCCCGCTGCCAGTTCTTGCTCACCATCCCCACCGCCGACCTGCATCCAGTACTTAACGTGGCTCAGGCGGTGATGGTCACGGCCTACGAGCTGCATTGCGCACAAGCTGCCGATCTCGAGGAGGATGTCACGCTGGCTTCCTACGAAGAGCGCGAGGCCATGTTTCAGCACCTCTCCCAGACCCTGGCCCGCATCGGCTTCTTCCAGTCCGACAACCAAGCCCACATGATGAAGGCCCTGCGCCGCCTTCTGGGCCATTCCCTCACGCCCCGCGACATCCGCATCGTGCGCGCCATCTGCAGCCAAATGGAGTGGTTCGCCGAATCCGGGAACCGCCTCCCCGAAAGCCAACTCCGCCCCGACTCCACAGAATGACTGGTCGTCGATCGGCGGCAAGGAGGGTGGTAGGATGGCGGGATGGGTGATGAGTATCCGCATGTGGACTTTGAGATGGAGGAGTTCGAGCCCCAAGAGCAGATGCGGCGGGCTCGGGATTTCTATCGCGAGATGGACGGCAGGCGCAGCGTGCGCTTCTTCTCGGACCGGGATGTGCCGCGGGAGCTGATCGAGTACGCCATCCGCACAGCCTCGACGGCCCCCTCGGGCGCCCATCGGCAGCCTTGGCGTTTCGTGGCCGTCAGCAATGCCGAAACCAAGCATCAGATCCGCCTGGCGGCCGAGAAGGAGGAGAAGCTCTCCTACCAGCAGCGCATGCCCGACGAGTGGCTGGAAGCGCTGCGTCCGCTGGGGACGGACTGGCGCAAGCCCTTCCTGGAGATCGTGCCCTGGATCGTGGTGGTCTTCGCCGAAAGCTACGGGCTTGACGGTGACGGCGGCAAGCGCAAGAACTACTACGTGCAGGAAAGCGTGGGAATCGCCTGCGGACTCTTCATCGCCGCCCTCCACCACATGGGCTTGGCCACCTTGACCCACACGCCCAGTCCCATGGGATTCCTCTCCCATATCCTGGGGCGTCCCAAAAACGAAAAGCCCTACATCCTCTTCCCTATCGGCTATCCTTCCCACGACGCCACCGTCCCCGACCTCAAACGCAAGACCTTGGACGAGGTCGCGGTGTGGAATCCCCGTCCACGCGCCGAGGACGCTTAGCAGCCTGGCCGACCCGTTCCTCCTCAGCTTCGGGGATCAGGGCGACACGCTACAATAAAGGAGCTGGGAGAGGAGGCCGTTTTTGAAACAGCAGGAACGTCAGCAGTCGGCATCCGAGAAAGAGCAGCGCATCCTGGACGAGTTCTTCCAGCGAGTCGCCGAAGCTCCCTGCCGGGTGCTTTTCCTCGACTATGACGGCACCCTGGCCCCTTTTCGCGAGAACCGCCACGAGGCCGTGCCCGCCCCAGGAGTGGGGGAACGGCTGAACCGCCTGCTGGAGGAAGGATCGACCCGCGTCATCATCGTCAGCGGACGTCCCGTGGCCGACGTCCTTAAGCTGAGCCGTCCCCAACATCCGGTGGAAGTGTGGGGCTGTCACGGACGCGAGCACCTCTATCCAGGCGACGAGACGCCGCGCATCATCGGCGTCAGCGAGAGCCAGCAAGAAGCGCTGCGGCAGGTGGAGGAGCAGGCCCGCAGCATCATCCCCGCTGAGAAAATCGAGGTCAAGACCGGATGCGTCGCCTTCCACTGGCGTGGCCTGGAGGACGATGAGCGTCAGCGACTGGAAGACGATCTGCGGGCGCTGTGCGAGTCGACCGCGCGCCGCCAGGGCATGGAGGTGCGCCCTTTCGACGGCGGTCTGGAACTGGCCGTGCCGGGCCGCAGCAAAGGCCACGTCATCAACACCGTACTGGAAAGCCTGGAACCCGCGCAGGCGGAGGCGCAGGTTGATGGGGACGGTCAACGACCCAAGCCATCACCGCGCAAAAGCCGGTACCCGGAAGGGCCGCTGCCGCGCCCGGCCGGTGCCCTGAGAAGCTTCCCCTGCGCCGTTGCCTTTCTGGGCGACGACCTGACCGACGAGGACGGCTTCCGGGCGCTGGGCGACCGGGGCCTGTCGGTGCTGGTGCGCAACCAGCCCCGCTCTACCGAAGCCGACCTGCGCATCGGCATGCCCGGTGACCTGTTGCAGTTTCTCGACCGTTGGATCGACTCCGCTCCCCACTCCTCAAGCGCTTCCGCCAAGGAATGAGTCCTCATGAGCCAAGAATTCCTCATCGTTTCCAACCGCTTGCCCGTGGTCATCAAAAAAGACGAGGGCGAGTGGAAGATCACGCCCGGGGCCGGGGGGCTGGTCACGGCCCTCAAGCCGGTGCTCTCCAAGCACGGGGGAAGCTGGATCGGCTGGCCCGGCGAGACCGACGATGCCCCGGTCGACTCATTGCTGGGAGAAGTCGGTCGCGAGCTGGGGTGCAGGCTCCATCCGGTCAGCCTCTCAAGCGAACTGGTAGAGGGCTACTACTTCGGCTTTTCCAACGAAACCCTGTGGCCGCTCTTTCACGACCTGCTGGGCCACGCCAAGTTCGAGCTTGACGCCTGGAAGGATTACGTCGAAGCCAACGGCATCTTCGCCGACGCCATCGCCCAAAAGGCCCGTCCCGATCAAGTCCTGTGGATTCACGACTACCAGTTGATGCTGACCGGAGAGGAGCTGCGGCGCCGGGAGATCGGCAATCCCATCGGCTTCTTCCTCCACATCCCCTTTCCCTCGCCCGACATCTACTCGCGGCTGCCTTGGCGGACCCAACTGCTGGAAGCTCTGTTGCACTACGACCTGGTTGGATTTCAGACCAAGCGCGACTTGCGCAACTTCGTCCATTGCCTGCGCCGCTTCCTCAAACCCCAGCGAGTACGCACCGGACGCAAGAAGGCCCGCATCGAGATGGATGGACGCCGGGTGCTGGCCGGCTACTTCCCCATCTCCATCGATTTCGAGGACTTCGACCGCCGGGCCCGCTCCGAAGAGGTGCGCGAGGCGGGCTGGTATATTCACGAGGGGTTCCGCGAGCAGAAAATCATCCTGGGAGCCGACCGGCTCGACTACACCAAAGGCATTCCGGCCCGCTTCCGGGCCTTCGCAAGGGCTCTGGAAAAGTACCCTGATCTGCACCGCAAGGTGTCGATGATCCAATTGTTGGTGCCCAGCCGCGAGCAGATCGACGACTACGCCGCCTGGAAGGAGCAACTGGAACGCCTCTCAGGCGAGATCAACGGGCGCTTCGCCTCGCGCGGCTGGGTGCCGCTGCACTACATGTACCGCGCCCTGCCCTTCCAGGAACTGCTGGGGCACTACCGCACCTCGGAGATTTGCCTGGTCACCTCCCTCAAGGACGGCATGAATCTGGTGGCCAAGGAATACGCCGCCTGCTCGGTGGACGAGAACGGCGTCCTCATCCTCAGCGAATTCGCGGGAGCGGCGCCCCAGATGAAGGGTGCCCTGATCGTCAATCCTCATGACCAGGAACAGGTTGCCGACGCCATCTACCAGGCCTTCAACATGCCCGAGGACGAACGCGTCAAGCGCATGCGGGCCCTGCGCCGCGGCGTGGCCCGCAACAACGTCTTCAAATGGGTCGACTCCTTCCTCGACGAACTCACGGGCATCGACCCTTCAGGTCAGGAGTGAGGTCATTCCTGCTGCAGAGTGCGGGTGGGGTCGAGCAGGGTGGCGCGGCGGGCCGGGAGGTAGCAGGCCAGGAGAGCCACCGCCGCCAACAGCAGGGGCGCCAGCAGATAGGTCGAAAGATCCGAAGGCTCCACACCGAAGAGCAGACTCTGCATGGTCTGCGACAGCGCCAAGGCTCCCGCGATGCCCAGCACCAAGCCGAGGACGGTCATGATCAGTCCGCGGCGCAGCACCATCCGCAGGATCTGCCGGCGTCCGGCCCCCAGTGCCATGCGGATGCCGATTTCGCGGCTGCGGCGGTGCACAGCGTAGCCCATGACGGCATAGATGCCGATGCAGCACAGCAGCAGAGCCGCCAGAGAGAAAGCAGTCAGCAGAACCAAGACAAGATAGCGCTGCCCCTGAGTGTTGGCGATGCGCTCGGTAATGGGCATGATCTCCCACACCGGCTGGTCCGGATCGACGCTCCAGACCGCATCGCGCACCTGGTTGGCCAAGGCCATGGGGTCTCCGGGCGTCCGAACCGCCAAGCTGCTGAAACGGGCGGGAAACTGGCTGTAGCTCGTGTAGAGGTGAGCCTCGGGATCGCCGGTCAACGACAGCTTGACGTCCCCGACCACTCCGACGATAGAGACCAGCGTGTTCTCATCCCGGTAATAGACGCGCTGTCCCAATGGATCTTCATCAGGAAAGAAGCGCTCGGCCGCGGTCTGCGAGATCACGCCCACAGGAAGGGAGCCGGCGCGGTCAGAAGGTTCGAAAACTCGTCCGCGCAAGACGTCGATGCCCATGGCCTGGAAGTAGCCGGGATTGACGGGGGTGTTGCGAACGCGGGGCGCCTCCGACACATCCACCCTCTGCCCCTCCCGGATCAAGGGCATGGTCCCGCCGTTGCCGCTGAAAGGCAGGGCCTGGGCGATAGCCACGCCGAGCGCACCCGGGACGGCCTCGACCGCGGGAATCATGCGGTCGTAAAAGGCCACGATCTGCTCGTCGGTCTCATACTTGTTGTCGGGCAAGCGAAACTCCATGGTAAGCAGGTTTTCGGTGTCGAATCCCGGATTGACCCCGGCCAGATTGCCGATGGTGCGCACCAGCAGTCCGGCGCCGATCAGCAGCATGATGGCCAGTCCCACTTGAGCTACGACAAGAGCCGAACGCAGGCGTCCGCTGGAACGCGAGTCTGATTCGCCGCGTCCGCCGTCGTGGAGGTCCTGATTGAGATCGCAGCGCGACGACTTCCAGGCAGGGGCCAAACCGAAGAGCACTCCGGCCGCTATGGTGATCAGCAGACTGACTAGCAGGACGCTGGAATTGAGATGGATGTTGTAATAGGTACCGTAGGCGGGGTGAAGCGATTCCATGCCCTTGACGCCTGCGTAGGCTAAAGCTAGGCCCAGCGCCCCGCCGACGAGGGCCAAGATCAAGTTCTCGGTCAGCAGTTGGCGGATGAGTCTTCCGCGGCGTCCGCCCAGAGCCATCCGCAAGGCCATTTCGCGGCGGCGTCCGGCGGCCTGAGCCAGTTGCAGGTTGGCTACGTTGGCGCAGGCTAAGAGCAGAACCATGGCCACAGCCGCGGCCAGGACTTGCAGCATCGACTGCTGGCCTTCCCGCCGGCGTTCCAGGACCGATTGCATCCAGATGCCGTGGCCGTCATGTTCCGGGTGAGCTTCAGCCAGTCCGCTCATCAGGGACGTCATCTCCTGGCGGGCCTCCTCCGCGGTGACGCCTTCCGCCAACCGTCCCATCACCAGCAGGGAGTGGGAATCGCGGTCCAGCGGACGGGGCACGGTCTGCAACGAAATCCAGGCCTCGGCCGAGTCGAAGGGCGGACGGTAGTCGGCAGGCATCACGCCCACGATGGTGTGCTCATAGTTGTTGAGAAAGACCGACTTGCCCAGGACGTCGGGATCGCCTCCAAAGCGCCGCTGCCAGAAACTGTGGGAGATGACCGCGGTGCGCTCCCCGCCGGGGACGTCCTCGCCCTCGGCGATGGCCCGTCCCATGACCGGCTCAACCCCGATCACGTCAAAATAAGCGGCCGACACGAAGATTCCCCGAATGCGTTCGGGGCGTTCGCCTCCGGTCACGGCTACCGAGTTGCCCACCCAGGCGGCCAAGGCTTCGAAGCTCTTTGCCCGATCCTGCCAGTCCCTGAGGTTCTCAAAAGGCACCGTGATGGCACCCCCCTCGGGATCGGCTTCCAAGACGTGATACACCTCTTGTGGCTCGGGAAAGGGCAGCGCGTCGATCAGGACTCCGTAGATGACGCTGAAGACGGTGGTGGCGGCTCCGATAGCCACCGCCAGGGTCAGTACAGCCACCACAGCGGCCATGGGACGCTTCAGGTAGCTCCTGAAAGCAAAGGCGATATCTTGACGCAATTGATCCATAATCCGTTCTCTTCTCGTTGGAGTTCGTCTCAGGCGAGCTTGTTGGGGCGGCGTTTCCCGGTAACGGCGCTCCTGCCAGGAGGCCCGCATCAAGGAAGCCACCTCGCGGCCTAACGCCAGCAACGCCCCTATCCGTCCCCTGTGGCGAACCGACTCGCTGCGCAAATCGCCGAAGAGGCGCTCCATCTCAGGACGCAAAGCAGCCGGATAGTGCGAAGCCAAGCGGCTTCGCAACAGAAGTGCATAAAAACGTTCGGTCAGTGGTCTGGACATTTATGGCCGTTTCGGGATCGAGGGGCTTGGGGCCTCCTCACAGAGAAGGCCGCATTCCCTCGAGCCGCCTTCAAATCACGGTTCAGTCGGAAGCCAACACCGCCTTTTCACGAGCCAGCCGCAGGGCCCGCTCCAGCCTGCGCGCTTCCGCACGCAGAACGTCTTGTCCCTGCCCGGTGACGCGGTAGTAGCGCCGCCGCGAGTCCTCGGCCCGGACCTCTCGAGGAGCATCGATCTCCTTGACAAGGCCGTCGCGCAAGAGCCGCTTGAGAGCGGCGTAAAGGGTGCTGGCGGTCAAATCGACCTCGCCTTCAGTCCGTTCGCGGATGTCCTGAATCATGGCATAGCCATGCAGGTCGTTATCCACAAGCGAAAGTAGAATCTGATAGACCGGGACCGTCAGCGGCAGCAACGATTCCACGTCCTCTCGGCGTTCCTTCTGGTGCAAATCAGTCATCTCTGTGTTCCTTGTACGGCTTCCTTGTCTCCAGGGTTTCCTCTGGCTACTCCCTCAAGCGTTATACCGTGACGCGGTATAACGTAGCATGGAACAAATGTGACTGTCTAGTGCCGACGGTCGAAATCGGCCAACCGGAGCCGCGGCGCCATCTCCCGGCCCGCCTATTTGCTTGCCCGGCAGCGGTAGAGGAGGGTGAATTCTTTCTTGCGGTCCAAGACGTCCAAGTAGGAGCAGAGCACCGGCACTAGGAAGCAGAAGAGGCCCAGCGACAACAGTTCAAGGGGGGACAGCAGGACCCTGGGGAGTCCGCGGCGGTGCTGGAAGAGGATCTTGGGAATGTAGGTGAAGCGCTGGCCCAAGTAGTGGAAGTAGCCGCCCATGGGCTCGATTTCGACGCCCTGGAAGCCGGCGCGCTCCATCATCTGGCGCAGCGAGAACTGGGTGAAGCGGAAGAAGTCGTAGGGCTGTTGGTGTTCATGCCAGCCTTGGGGCGCTGACAGATAGAGCGTCCCGCCGGGACGCAGCACCCGCTGAAACTCGCTGATGACGGCTTGGGGATCAGGCACATGCTCTAACACCTGGGTGTTGAGGACGGCTCCCACCGATCCGCTTTTCAGGGGCAGGCGGGAGAGGTCGACGCAAGCATCGAGCCGACTGTAGTCCCAGTCCTGCTCGCCTACCGCGAG
Source organism: Acidobacteriota bacterium (assembly GCA_035471785.1). Classification (NCBI taxonomy): domain Bacteria; kingdom Pseudomonadati; phylum Acidobacteriota; species Acidobacteriota bacterium. The sequence goes on along the minus strand of DATIPQ010000116.1, from coordinate 79,326 downwards.
ATCGAAGGCCCAGTAGCGGTGACGTCCGAAGAAGGAGCGGAAGCGGCTTTCACCCGCACCGGCGTCGAGGACGGTCTCTCCCGGGTGGCTTTGAGCGGCTTGGCGCACAAAGTCGCGCAGCGCATATTCCATGGGATTGATGCGCCGCTTGAGGAACTCGGGGAACCGCTCATAAACCGCCAAATACCCGTTCGCCATGATCGATGAGTGTGGATGTTATCATCCTTGGGTCGGCGGCTGGTCATCGCGATTCTCGGCCGAACGTCCTTCGATCCAACCTGGCCTCGAGCCGAGAACGCCCCGCAAATCGAGAACGGCGTGCGCCCAAAGAGCGTAAGAACATTAGGATGATGAGAAGACTTCGGAGATGGATGTGGGCGGGAGTGCTCCTCATGTGGACGATCAGCCCGTTCAGCTCAGCCGCGCACGCTGCGACCTTTCAAGAGGACTCCGCGGACAACCCTTCGCGGCGGCCTAAGCACGTGCTCTTGTTCACGATCGATTCCTGCCGGGCCGACCGATTCGGGGTCTACGGCAATCAGCCTTCGCCGACCCCCAACATCGACGCCTGGGCCCAAAAGGGCACCGTCTTCGAGCGCGCTTACAGCACCTCGGCCTGGACGGCTCCGGGACTGGTCTCCATCCTCAGCGGACTGGCGCCTCCCGTTCACGGAGTCAACAACCGCGACCGCATGGGGTCATCTGACCTGCTCACGCTGAGCAAAATCTTCCAGAGCAAGGGTTTCGAAGCGCCCAACCTGAATTTCTTCACCTTCGCTCCCTACTACGCCAATCTGGGAGTGGGCAAAGTCGACCGGCGCTTTTTCGGCAGCCGCGAGGGCCAGGAGCTGATCAACTGGCTGAGCCGGCGCGAGAGCCAGGAGCCTTTCTTTCTCTGGTACCACTCCACCATCGTCCACCAGCCTTACAATCCTGACGACGAGCGTCTCCCGGCACCCCGCCAAGAACTGATGAAGCGTCCCGGACTGAAAGCTGCCATGACGGGAGCCATCGTGCCCCGGGGATCGACTGAGTTCCAGGAGGGCGACCGTCCGCTGTTGGGCAGACTTTACGACGCCGAGATGAACCGCATGGACGAACTCTTTGGACGCGCCCTCAGCCTGCTGGAGGAGAAGGGATGGCTGGAGGACACCCTCATCATACTCACCGCCGACCACGGCGAGGAACTGCTCGACCACGGATTCGTGGGGCACGCCTCCACTTCGCTGCACGCCCGCCTCTACGAGGAGTTCATCCACATTCCGCTGGTCGTGGCTTGGCCCGGGCAACTGCCCCAAGGCAAACGAGACCGGCGCCTGGCCAGCCAAGTCGACATCTTCCCCACTCTGCTCAGGCAGATGGGATGGGAGATTCCCAGCTTCGTGCAGGGACACGACCTGCTTTCGCCCCCGCCCCATGAGCGGACGCTCTTTTTTCAGTCGGTCATCGCCGGCAACCAGACCACTAAGGAGCGGGAGCATCTGTGGGTCTACGGCCTGCGCGACGGCCGTTTCAAATACATCGAGGGTGAGGACGGTCCTGAGCTTTACGACTTGGAGGACGATCCCAGCGAGGGCCGGAACCTGGCTTCGGCGCGTCCGGCGAAGGTCAAGGCCTTGGCTGGACGCCTGCAAGAGTGGCGGGAGCGCTCGGGCGAGTTGGCGGGGGAAATTTTCGCCTCCCGGCCCCAAGTGCATACTTCGGCCAAGGCCGAGTCCTGCCCGATCATCTACACTCCAGGGGAGGACGAGAGGCTGAAGTGGGAAACCCACACCGGTTCGCTGCTCTTCGACTGGAGCGGCGACTTGGATACCGAGTACCTCGTGGAATACGACATCGGAACGGGCGATCACCACATCGCCGGCACTCACGAGGTGGAAGGCAACCACCAGTTGTTGGGACCCTTTCCGAGTGAGATCTGGGTCACTTTAAAGGATTGGAACCCCGTCAAGATCCGCGTTTCGCCCAAGACGCAGCCCCGCTGCTGGAGCGAATGGCGGACCTTCAAGTTTTAAGACTGAGCGACTTCATTCGGCCACCGCCACACGGGGGCCTGACCTCGGCCCGGGGTGAATCGGTGTGAGAAACGCATCGGCTGCACCCCGCGGCCCCAGGAGAAGCATGCTGACGGTTGGACTCACAGGCGGCATCGCCTGCGGAAAATCTTTGGTGCGCCGCGAGCTGCAACGTTTGGGAGCGGCCACGGTGGACGCCGACGATTTAGCCCGCAAGGCCGTCCAGCCCGGCAGTCCGGCGCTGAAACGCATAGCCCGGGCCTTCGGATTCCGGGTCTTCGACCGCCGCGGCCAGCTTGACCGGGCCAAGCTGGCGGCCATCGTTTTCTCCGACCGCCAAGCACGGGAGAGGCTCAACGCCATCGTGCATCCGGAGGTGTTTCGCTTTCAGAAGCAGTGGCTGGAGGACCTGGGGAGGCGTCCGCCGGAAGAGCGTCCCGCCCTGGCGGTCGTGGATGCCGCTCTCATGATCGAAACAGGATCCTACCGCCGTTATGACGCTCTGGTAGTGGTCTTCTGCCCTCAAGAGCAGCAGGTCAAGCGGCTCATGCAGCGTGACCAGCTCACCCGTCAAGAGGCGTTGCGGCGGGTCCGCAGCCAGATGCCGGTCCAGCACAAGCGCGACTTCGCCGATTTCGTCATCGACAATTCCGGAGATCGCGAGTCGGCCCTGCGTCAGACCCGCGAGGTCTATCAGAAGCTGATGGAGCAAGCCTCGCGCTCTAAATCATAGTGCCAGGACAGGGGAAGACCTTCAGTACAGGCCCGGACCAGCTTGGGCTGGCCTCCAGCGAGGCCGGCTGACTTCAAGGTAGAGAGCGCGGCGGCAAGGCGCGAGACTTGACCCGTGAGGAAGGACGCGACATATTGCCTTTATGATCGATCGATACACCCGGCCTGAGATGGCGCGGGTCTGGAGCGAACGCAACAAGTTTCAAAAGTGGCTGGACGTCGAGATCGCCGTCTGCGAAGTCCTGGCCGAGCGGGACGAGATTCCCTCGGAGGCCGTGGAGGTGATCCGCCAGAAGGCCCGCTTCGAGGTGGAGCGCATCCACGAAATCGAACGTGAGACCCGCCATGACGTCATCGCCTTCACGACCGCGCTGGCCGAGCACGTAGGCCCGGAATCGCGCTTCATCCACCTGGGGCTGACCTCCACCGACGTGGTCGATACGGCTCAAGCTCTGCGGGTGCGGGAAGCTTCGGAACTGATCGAAGAGGAGATCCTGCAGCTCTTGCAGGTGTTGCGCCAACAGGCCCAACGCTACAAACACCTCCCGATGATGGGACGCACTCACGGCGTCCACGCCGAGCCCACCACGCTGGGACTCAAGCTGGCGGTGTGGTTCTCGGAGATGGAACGCAACCGGGAGCGCTTCCGCCGGGCCCGCAAGACGCTTGAAGTGGGTAAGATCAGCGGCCCGGTGGGGTCCTTCTCCCACCTTCCGCCGGAGGTGGAAGAGGCCGTCTGCGCCAAGCTCGGCATCGGATTCGCCGCCGCCTCCACCCAGACCCTTCAGCGCGACCGTCACGCTGAATACCTCTGCACCCTGGCCATTCTGGGAGCCAGCTACGACAAGATGGCCGTCGAAGTCCGCCACTTGCAGCGCACCGAGGTGCGGGAGGCCCGCGAGCCCTTCGCCAAGAGCCAGAAAGGCAGCTCGTCCATGCCCCACAAGCGCAATCCCATCAACTGCGAAAACATCAGCGGACTCTCGCGCGTCCTGCGCGCCAATGCCCAAGTGGCGCTGGACAACGTGCCCCTGTGGCACGAGCGCGACATCTCCCACTCTTCGGCCGAACGGGTTATCCTGCCCGACAGCACCACTCTGGCCCATTTCCTCACCATCCGGCTGCGCCGTGTCCTGGAGGGATTGGTTGTGGACGAAGGGCGGATGCGAGAGAATATCGAATTGACGGGAGGCCTGGTTTATTCGGGGAGACTGCTCCTCGAACTGGCCCGGCGCGGGGTCTTGCGCGAGGTGGCCTACGGATGGGTCCAGCGCAACGCCATGAAGGTTTGGGACGAGGGCGCCGACTTCAAGACCCTCATCCTCAACGACTCCGACATCCGCTCCCATCTCTCGGAAGCCGACATCGAACAGGCTTTCAGCCTGGAAGATAAGATCAAGCACGTCGACGCCGTCTTCGAGCGCGTCTTCGGCGCACACTGAGTGATGCGGCCAGACCGTGTCCCAGGCAGATCAAAGGGAAAAGTCGAGTCCGGCTCGCTGCAGGCGAGCCATCGGCTACCCAGGGTAGAGCGATGGAGCGCAGCGACCGAGCGGCACCCTGGGTTCGGGATACAAACAAAGAGAAACGCTGAAAGCGTGAAATAGCACAGCGAGGCGGCTCGGCCGCACCCACCGTGCATAAGGAACACCATCATGCAGGACGTCATTAACTACATCGACAAAAACCGTGAACGCTACCTGGAAGAACTGGGCCAGTTCCTGAAGATCCCCAGCGTCTCCACTGACCCAGCCCACAAGGACGATGTGGCCCGGGCGGCGCGCTTCGTGGCCGACCAGTTGACCGCAGCCGGCATGGAGCAAGTGGAGGTCATCAAGACTCCCGGCCATCCCCTGGTCTACGGCGAGAAGATCGCCGATCCCTCCAAACCCACCGTGCTGGTCTACGGCCACTACGACGTGCAGCCGGTGGACCCCATCGAGCTGTGGAAGAGCGGCCCCTTCGAGCCCACCGTGCGCGACGGCAACCTCTACGCCCGCGGATCGGCCGACGACAAGGGGCAGGTGATCATCCATTTCAAGAGCTGCGAAGCCTACCACAAGCTGGGCAAGCAACTGCCGGTCAACGTCAAGTTCCTGATCGAGGGCGAGGAGGAAATCGGCAGCAGCCACCTCGATCCCTTCATCGAGAAGAACGCTGAAAAGCTCAAGGCCGACTGCGTGCTCATCTCCGACACCGCCATGTTCGCCAAGGGCGTGCCCTCCATCTGCTACGGGCTGCGGGGACTGGCTTACTGCCAGGTCGACGTACAGGGAGCCAACACCGACCTGCACTCGGGGTCCTTCGGTGGACCGGTCCCCAACCCGGCTTTCGTGCTGGCCCAAATCATCGCGGCTCTCAAGGACGAAGATGACCGCATCACCATCCCCGGCTTCTACGACGACGTGCGCGAGCTGACTCAGGCCGAACGCGACGAGTTCGCCTCGCTGCCCTTCGACAAAGAGGAATTCAAGAAGTCGCTGGGACTGAAAGGGCTGGCGGGAGAAAAGGGCTTCACGCCGCTGGAGCAGGTGTGGGCGCGTCCTACCCTGGAGGTCAACGGACTGCTGAGCGGATTCACGGGAGAAGGGGCCAAGACCGTCCTGCCCGAGAAAGCCATGGCCAAGGTCTCCATGCGTCTGGCTCCCGATCAGGACCCGCACAAGATCGAAGACCTCTTCGAGAAGCACGTGCTGTCGCTGGCTCCCGACTATGTGAACGTCAAAGTCACCCGTCTGCACGGCGGCCAGCCCTGGGTAGCCCCCCTCGATCACCCGGCCCTGAAAGCCGCCGCCAACGCCATCGAGCAGGGATTCGGCAAGCGTCCGGTCTTCCAGCGCGAGGGCGGATCGATTCCGGTGGTGGCCACCTTCGCCGAGGCCCTCAACGTCCCCACCGTGTTGCTGGGGATCGGACTGCCCGACGAAAACGCTCACGCCCCCAACGAACACCTCAACCTCGACAATTTCTACGGAGGCCTGCGCGCCGCCGCCCACTTCCTGGAAGAGTTCGCCAAGTTGGCCTGAGGTAGGCGCAAGCCGCATCCCCGCGGCCCTTCAGGCAATGCCTCAACTCGGCGAACTGGCCCGGCTGGCGCTCCAGCCCGCCAGCCCCTAATTCAACTCCACCCACACCCCGGGTAGCTCCAGCCGGGAACCCGCCAGGTCTACCGGAACAACATGGGCGCCCAGAATCCCGACACGCCGGTAAGGACTGTAGGTGACAGGCCGTGTAAATCCGGTGGCGTAGCCCTGCAGCGTTTGAAGCTGAAGCACTAGACGGCGTTGGCCGACCTCTCTGCCCGCTCTCCTCAGCCCCTCGGCCAGCACCTCCACAGCGCCCAGGACGCCGGCCTGCAACAACCGATAGTCCTCCGCCAAGTCCTCGGAGAGGGCCATCTGCCGCATTCTGTCGCGGCCTTTTGGGGGCAGATCAGGAGGCAGGACGGGATAGGAGACAAAAAGACGTCCCGTGAAGTCCCCGGGAGCCCCGAAGAGAGCGGCCGAGAAAAGCAGCGAGGGCAAGAACACCCGCGGACGCCACCCCGCCTGATCAGCCTGGCGCAAGGTCGGCCTGACCTGAGGAGCGGGCAGCAGCACGACCAGGATGTCGCTCTCAGCCTTCCTCAAGCTTTCGAAGATCGCCTGGTGGCAGCCCTGGGGCGGACACACCGCGCGGCGCGGCGCGGGCCATCCCAGGGCCGCCGCCTGGGCCTCCACCGCCTGGGCCGCCCGGTCGAAACGCCCGTCGGAAGAGACCAGCACCGAGACCTGGGGCTGGTTCGAGCCAGCGGCGCTGGAAGCGAAGCGGATCATGGCCCGGCATTGGTCCTGCAGTCCCGCCTGCAGGTAGAAGACGTAGGGATTGACCGGATCCCCCAACCGGGGCCGCAGGGTCATGGGAGCGATGACGGGGACGCCGAATTCCTCGGCCAAGCCGCTCATCAGTTCCTCGGCCCCGATGAAGAAGGGCGAAACCAGGGCGAACACCGAGCCATCTTGCAGCAAGGCGCGCATCGCTTCCAGCCGCTGGGAAGGGTCGAGAGGGGCCTCGACCACCTGCAGCTTAAGCCGGCGTCCCGCAACGCCCCCGCCCTGGTTGATCTCTTGCAGCCCGGCCCGCAGGGCGGCCTCGACCGCCGTGCCCTGCTCGGCCAGACGGCCTTGGGCCGGCAACAGCGTGGCCAAGGCGATGGCTTCGTGGCTGAGTCCCGGCTCTTGCCCGGTGCCCAGCGTCTTCATGTATTCCACCAGGTCGTCCAGATCTTTGCGGGTGAAAAGGTAGCGGGGCATTGAAGCCGACAGTTCATTGCCCGCCGAGTCGTATCCCAAGGTGATGCTGCGGCGCAGTTTGGCCTCGTCGTAGGCGGGACGGCTGCGCTTTTCGCTTTGCATGGGGCGGGTCAAGGCCGGCCAGGAGATGTCGCTGGGCGAAAGCGATCCCTGGACGGAGCTTACCCCCTCGATGCCATGGCAGCTTTCGCAGGGCATGGCGGCGGCCGGAATGCGCGTCCCGCTGCCCGAGATGACGGCGATGATCTCCTCGCTGTCTGGAGCCGTCCCCCGCTTGTAGATCTCCCGTCCACGCTGGGCGTCGGGGCCGAGCTGAGCCAGAGCCCCCGCCAACAACAAGAGGAGAACAGCCGCCAGAGAAAGGCCGAGAGCGCGGATGGATCGCATGACATTAGAAGATAGCAAAAAGGCCACCAGGCACTCATGTCCACTCAAGCGGTCGCCGCGAGGATGCGGCGGCTCCGCCCCAGAGGTTGTGGAGGCCAAGGCTGTCTGTCGATTCCAATTGTCAAGTCTCTGGTTTAAATGAACCGACTTGGCTCATTCGTCTTGACGAGATGTTTGCTAAAAATGTATACTGCTTAGCACCACTGCAAAAAGCAGACAACTTGTCCCGGTAGCCTAATAACTATTTTTACAAATGCATCTCGCTGTTGCACGAAGCGTGAGGCCCGGCAAGGCGGCGCGCCTGTTGGTGTGGCTGACCATGGCCTCGGCTGGTGCCTGTTCATTGCAGGCGCCGCCGTCACCGGAATCCGGGGATCACCCTGAAATCAGCTTCGCCAAGGAACTGACGATCGAGCTGGAAGCGCTGCGGAATGTCGAGTTATCCCACGCCCTTCCGTTACGGGTTGTGGGCAGCTTTCCGGACCTGGGAAACGAAGGGGGCGCCTCGCTCCGACTGGCCGGGGCTCCGGCTTATGGCCCATCTCAAGACATTCACGCAGCCGAGCAGGAGCGCCGGCAAGTTGTCAGTTTCCGGCCCGACCTCTCCGGCTGGCGGCCCTTCACTCCCCGCCTCGACGATTATCCTCTCAATCTGGAGATTCAGGGCGGCATGGTGTACGTGGACGTGAGCGGACGGATCGATTCCTTTGGGAGCTCGGGGGAGCGGCTCTTCTCCTTCCACACCTATTACAACCTCTTCGACTTCACGGTCCTGCCCGACGGCTCGATTTGGGTCAATCCCCGCTGGACGCGAGCGCGTCCGGACCAGCCCCTGCTGATTCATCTCGACGCAAGCGGACGCAAGATAGCCGGCTTGGGACAGCGCAGTTCGCAGGAGGCCTGGCGGGGCTTGCTGGATAACGTCTTTTTGGCCTCCGGCTTCGGCCGGCTCTGGGCGCTGGGGCAACGCGAGCCGGTGTTACGCGTATTCGATACTGGTTCGGGCCGGGAAATAGCCGCCCGCCAGATCAAGCATCCGCTCTTTCGGGAAGTGCGGGCTGCCGCTCGTTGGCCTTTGACGGGCGGGCAAGGCCGCTCCTTGCTGGCACCCCGTTACACAGCCGACTTGGTGCTGGACGGCAAGGAACTTTTCGTGTTGCTGCACCTTCCCTTCGTGGAGATCCTTCGCCTCGACTTCGAGGGCCGCGAAAAGGCACGCTATCGCTGGCAGGATGACAATCTCCAGCTCCTGGACTTGAACGGGCTGGATGTTCGGGGCGGGGCCCGGCATGAGCCTGTTTTTCTGGTCTTGGCTCTGCGCAATCCGCCATTCCCACAAGAACCCCATCATGTGCTGTTGGAGTTGGCGCCGGACTCCAAGAGCGAGGAGCCGCTGTCATGAAATCGCTTATCCGCATGCTGCTGGCGGCCAATATTGTGATTTTCGCCCTGCTGGCGGTCATGCTGCTGTTCCGTTCACAGCCAACTTCTCCGCTGCAGGAGGCCCGCCAGGAGTTAGCCACGTTGCTAAGCGGGTCGCAGACGCTTGCGTCCTTGAATTCCGCCAAGGACTTCCCGGCCCCAAGCATCGTGGCCCTTTTTTCCAAGATCAACACCACCTGCGGAGCCCATCAGCTTATCGAACAGCTTAGGGAATGGGAGAGAAGCCATCCCCGCCTGGGGGTGGTGATCGTTCTTTCAAGCGCCTTCCAGGAACACGACGTCCGCAACTTGCGCGAGAACTTCGGATTGCCCTTCGCGGTGACGGTCGCTGACCAAGAATTACAGGCTGGGTGGACTCATCTGGAGGAGCGCCGTTCTGTGCGAACACTCAACGGTTCGCTTTTCCTCCAAGTGAACGGACGCCTGCGGCCCGCCGCAAGCCCGCGGCAATTGGCTGCCTGGCTCTCAGAAGCCGGCCCGAATGAAAACTCGAAGGCGTTAAGTGCGAGCTGGGGGGCAGAGAACCGCTAAATCAATCAAAGGAGATCCATCATGTTTCGAAGAATCATTGCCGTCATAGCCTTGAGCCTGATGCTGGCCGTCGGAGTGACGGCTGTCCTGGCCGTGAACACCATGGACGCCACCGCCACGTCCTTCTCCAACTTCGGATGCGAGGACTTAAGGTTTTGTGGAGGAGCCTTGAGCTGCAACGGCTATGGGTTCGCAGACGGCTGCCACATCACCTGCAATAGCGGATGGGACTTCCACTGCCTGGAGTTCTAGCGGAAAGGAGTCGCTCTAGCGGAAAAGAGGCCCGAGCCTCTGCCGCGGCAGAGGCTCGGGCGCCTGATGGCCTGAAGGGGCAGCCGCACTAGGGCAGGCTGGGGGCCGTGGCCGAACTGGAGATGATGTTGGCATCGACCAGTTCCTTGGCGTGATCGATGATCCCGCCCGTATCGACCCGCAGGATTCCCCAGGACCCGTTGTGGAACATCCAGGAGACGTAGTCGCGGAAGAGGTAGTCTCCCGTAACTTCGAACGCGCCTCCGGCCCCGTTCTTGACCAGCACGTCGTAGTGGCTGCTGGGTCCGAGGCCGTGGATGCTGCCTTGCCACTCGGAGAGCGGGTTGGCGCCCAACTGATGGGATCCGTTGACGTAGGGCTCCTCTTCCCAGATGTGCCCGCGAAGTTCGAAGGCGCCGTTCTGGGTGTGCCCGCCCGGGCTGAGGACGCGGAAGCGGACGTCGCTTCCGGGTTCGGCGATGAAGACCGGGGTCTCGGGATCGCCGCCCACCAAGCTGTTGCTCAGCACCCGGGTGTAGTCCTTGGTGCGGGTGATGGTGGGAGGAGTTTCGGGCTTGTAGCCCAGACGGAACCAGAGCGGTTCGGTGCGGTAGTTGATGGCCTTCTGCCCGCGCTCGCCGGCGTCCTCGTTGACCGCCAGGTGCTTGACGGCCGAGTTGTCCTGGTCGTAGCGCAGGTTGAGGTCGGTCTGGAAGAGGGTCACGAACTCGCGGAAGGGCTTTCCGTTGGGCGGAAATACCGTCGCCGCGGCGCGGGTGGGACGCATGTCGGGGTGAGGCAAGGTGCTCACCTGGCTCATGCGGTAGTCGTCGATCCACCTCGATCCCTGGGGCTCGATGATGAGAGCTCCGATTGCGCCCTTGTTGGAGTGCTTGATGGGATCGGACGACATCAGGTTGGTGGCGCCGAACTCGATGGGAATGGTCACGACCTGGCCGCTGACGAATCGCACCTCCCCCGCAAACCAGCGATAGGTGATGGTGCCGGTCGGAGCCACCGTCTGAATGTCGTTGAATCCGACGTTCTGACCGTCGCTGTTGGCCGGATCGAAAAAGACCAGTTGAGGATGCAGGCCCACCTCGTTGGAGGGATTGACCTGATTGGCGTTGAAGCGCTCGATGATGTTGGGCATGGCGTTGAAGCCGTCCAGGTCGGGCGCCGCCGCGCCGGCAGGCATCTCGTTGAGCAATTCCACCGTGATGCAGTCTCCCGCGTTGGCGCGCAGGATCAGCGGTTCGATGGGGACTCCGGACTTGATCTTCTTGGTGTTGAAGTTGTAGTCCGAGGCTCTCAGGAAGAGGATCGCGGTGGGATCCACCAACGGTCCCTGCTTGGCTCCGAGAGTGCCGGGGTCAACTACCGTATTTCGGCTGTTGTAGACCAGCTTTCCGCCCGGAAGAGCGGTGGCCGCCTGAACGGCAACCAGCTTGTAGTTGCGCACCGGGACTCCGGCCGGGCAAGGCATGTCCGGACTCAGGAAGTTGTAGTCGGAGGGGGCCCGGCCGTTGGGGTTGGCGTTGAGCGGCTTGAGGGGAGTGGCCTCGCCGGCGGCGGCGGTTCCGCGATAGCCGCGGATGATGCCCCAGACGCCGTTCCACTGTCCGTCCACTGAAGAACTCGTCTTGTAGAGAAAATCGGTGAAACGTTCGCGGCCTTGGCCGGTGCCGGCCGGCAGAGCCGGGATCTCGAGGTTGAACTGCTCTGAGATGCCCATCATCTGCGAGTTGCGGAAGCCCGAGTTGTCGTCGGCGGGTTCGAAGAGCCACTTCAGTCCGTGGACCGAGAAGTTGTGCTCTTCTTCCTGTCCGCCCACCAGGATCTTGACGATCACCGGGTCCTCTTCAAAGGCCCGCAGCAGGGGAGTGAAGGGGTCGGTGGGACGCTGGTCCTTGGTCAGCCTGTCATAGAAGTTAGGCTGAGTGTTGAGATCCTGGTCAGCTCTGTGCATGGAGGCGTAGGCGTAGGAGAGGTCTCCCTGTAGGCCCGGGGCCTGAGTGTTGCTTTGCGGGTCGCGGACGCGCAAGGCCACCGGCTCGTTGCGGTAGTTGACCGAGAAGGTGCCCGGATCGTCGGCCGAGATCAGCTCGGGACAAGGAGGCTTGACTCCTCCCGGGCATTCGCGGGGACGCTCGTAGAGGAAGGGCAGTCCGATCTGCTTGCGGGCCGGCGGATTGACGGCGTTGTCGGGATCGTCGAATCCTTCGCCGGGCTGGCGGGCCCGATGCGGATAAGGCAGCAGCGGCTCCTTCTCGTTGGGCCAGTAAGCCAACTGGAAGTCCGAGAACTCGAACATGAACTCGCGGAAGCTGGCTTCAGGATCGTCGGGATTCTCGATGGCAGCCTGCCAGGTGGTAGGTCCGCCGTCGGTGCGGGTGTAAAGCGGCACTCCCGTTTCGCTGTGGAACCAGTCGGTGCCGGCCGGCTCCACCACCAATCCGGCGTAGAGGCCGACTTGCTGGTGGGTCGAAGGACCGAAGTGGTCGTGGGTGAAGACGGTGCGCAGGGTGCGGTCGTTGTTGTCGTTGTCCAGAACCGGGTCGGCCCACCAGCGCTGGATGGTGGTCTGAGCCCCCAGCCATTTGCCGTTGTGGCCCGATCCGAAGAAGGGATGGGGCTGGGCCGTCAGAATCTGGCGCAGGTTGCTTCCCTTGCTGGCTCGCAGTCCGCCGCGCAGGTTGATGGCGTGGATGCGCTCGCGCACCTCGTCGGGAGAAAGCGTCCCGTCCTCATAGTTCCATCCGTTGGCGCCTCCGTCCGAGGCGGTGACGTCGAATTTCACCAGGTGGATGTGCTGTCCCAGTATGTCGGTGGGCGTGCGCACCTGGAAGTCGTCCAACTCATAGATGTTGGGCACCAGGTTGGTGTGATGGTAAACCACGCAGTCGCCGCTGTGAGCCCTGAAGAAGAGGGGCTCGGGGGGCTTGTTGCCGTTGAGATAGGAGTCGACGTCCTCCCACAGCGAGATGAAGCGCTGCTGCGGGAAGTGCCATCCCTTCTTGTTGAGGATGACGTCCATCTCGATGTTGGCCGCCTTGTAGGTTTTGAAGGCCGCGTCGGACACGTCCTGGGCCAACGTGGGGCAGGGGTCGGCGTAGGGCGCTCCCGCGATAGGCTTCTTGCCGTTGGTCACGAAGGTGCCGGATACGCCGGTGGGGTAGATGCTGGGATGGTTGCTGGCGTGATACCTCATGGCCGCTTCCTCAACCTGGGTTCCGCTGGAAGGCAGCGCATAAGCGTCGGCCTCCTCCAGAATCTTGGTGAAGTCGAGACGGGTGTGGACCTCCCAGAAATCGCCGTCGGTGATGACGTGGCGGGGCAGTCCGCCGTCGTCGAGCACGTCCAGCGGCGGGGTGGGCGGACGGTGTCCGGCTTCGCCGGGAATGAAGAAGGGATAGCCGGGATTGCCGTCTCCCGGTCCCAGCACGATCTGGCCGTTGCTGATGCTGGCTTTGCGCTGAGGCATGGGAGCCATCACATAGCCGGGCAGCGGAACCAGCGCCGGAATGGGGGTCCCTTCCAGGATTTCGGCGTCCGGCAAGGCCCTGGCGCCAGACAGAGGACGTCCCAGGACGTCGAGAGGCGTTCCCGTCTCGAAGACGTCGTGGACGCGCCACATCGACCACATTCCCTGAGCGAAGTGGGGATAGAAGTGGCAGTGGAAGATGGAGTCGCCGGCGGTGCGGTTGATGTTGCCGCTGCCTCCATTGGTGATCTCGTAGGTGAACGATGTGCCCTGCCCGATGGCTTGCGAGTCGAGGTAGGTGGACTTGTCGCTGTCGGGCGTGTGCAGCCACTGGTGCGCGTGCAGGTGGAAGATGTGGTGGTCATCCGATCCCGCCAGCACGTTTCGGAACTTGACGTGCTCATTGAGGTAGGAGTGATAGACGTTGGAGGGGTCGTCGGGATAGAGCACCTTGGTGGCCCGAGGCTGGCATCCCGGCGTTCCCGGGACGAAGCTGGGGCAGGTGGCATTGGCCGGAATGTCGACCACCTGGGCGGGGTCGCCCACCGTCCAGGAACTGAGGAAGAACTCCTCGTACTTGCACTCCACGCAGTCGCGCATGGGGCCTACGCCGATGCGGTTGGCGTAGATCTCGGATCCGATGCCGCCGGTGCCGTAGTTGATGGCGAAGGCGTCGCGGGTGGAATGGGTGGTGTGGGCCAGCACCGGGTTGATGTCCTTGTCGAAGATCTCCGGAAAGGCCTGAACGGCGCCCAACTCATCGTGGAAGATGATGGTGAACTCGCGGAAAGGCAGATGACGCTGCGGATAGACGGGATTGGGCGGATAGGTCCCAGCCGGGAAATTGCCGCGGTTGGGTCCCGTGATGATGGCCGTCAGATCGGAATGAATGATCTCCAGGGGCGATCCCAGGGAAGCCTGCGTCATCCTGATGATGGGCGCGCCCGCAAAGCGGTGTCCCGCCGGATAGACGGCATTGTAGTTGAGAATGGGATGACCCGTGGCGCTCAGTCCGACCGATGCCCAGGCCATTTCCTGGGCGGTCAGTTGACTGCGGTACCACTCGGCCTTGCGGGGTTCGACGTTGATGGCGCCGAAGAGTCCGTTGCCGATCGATCCGCCGTCGCCTTCGCCTCCCACCATGGCTCCGCCGTTGTAGAGCAGATGAGTTCCCTCACGCTGGGCATGCCAGGTGTAGTGGGCCGTTCCGTTGGGGGGAACCATGCTGTTGTTGGGGTTTTTGCCCACCCATGAGCCGTCGGAATCGATCGAGTCCACGAGCTGCATTCCGATGGCGCGGATGGAAGCGTGGGTTGTGAGCGGCTTGTTGTCGCTGGGCGCGGGCGTATCCAGCAAGTTGGTGAACTCGACTGTCAGGCAGTCGCCCACGTTCATGCGCAGAACCAGGGGCCGGGGCCGCTTGTCGGGGCGCAGGCGCACCCTCCCGGCTTGCAGTCCGGAATAGCCCGGCAAAGGCTCCACGTCGCGCCGGAGAGCGTACATCATGCCGTGCGGCTGCACCGCTCCCAGACGGTTCCAAAAGTAAGGTTGATCGAGAGCCACCACTTTGGCCGTCAGGATGCGCTGACAGGTTCCCGCGTTGGGCTCTTCGGCTACGGGTCCGCCGGGTTCGGCGATTTGGGCCCAGATGGGACCCGCTAACGCCATCACAACCAGGACCCCGATGACGAATCTGAATGCGTGCGGCCAGGGGCCGTTGATCTTTGACTTAGACATCCTCTTATCCTCCGATGCGAGTCGGGGCTTGATGCCCGCTCTGCTGTTCAACAAACTCCTCGCGGAGCTATCCGCCGGTCTCGCACCGGCGGCATATAGACATCTCTCAAGGCCGGCTCTCGCAGACATTCCTAGAAACCGGGCTTGTCGTTGAGAACGCTATCCACGATCGGTATCAAGTCTTCCGGCTTGCTCAGCCCGAAGGCCTTCTTCCACAGCCGGGTAGGCTCGTTCCCGATAATGAAAATCGACTGGTGCGATTCCCGGTCGTCCACGAACTGCCCCACTTTGCGCAGGGCGAAGCGGACGTTCTCGGGATCGCCGCTGAGAAAGTGCCAACCCGGACGCGCCTTGTAGCGGGCAGCGAACTCGGCCAGCTTCTCGGTCGTGTCGTTGAGCGGATCCACGCTCAGCGAGAGGAAATGAACCTCGCTGCCCATGCGGTCGCCCAGCCAGTCCTGAATCTTCTTGAGGTTGGACTGGCTCACCGGGCAGACCCCGTCGCAGGCCGTAAAGAAGGTGCTGATGATGACCACCTTTCCTTGCAGCAGATCGCTGTAAAGGCGCATGGGCTCGCCGTGCTGGTTGATCAGGACGACGTCGGTGAAGTAGTTGCGCGCGGCCTGGCTGCCGCTGTCGCCTTCTCCCGCGGCCATGACCGGGGACAGGGACAGGCACAGCAGCGCAAGCGTCGCGAGCAGAATCTTGCGGCTGTATCTCATTGTCCCGCCTCCACCTGGGCCGTTTCAGCGGCCAGTTCGTCGATGATGGCAATCAGTTGCTCGGGGGCGGCCAGTCCGTTGGCGCGCGTCCAGCGCCCGGCCGGGTCGTTGC
The DNA here is from genome assembly GCA_035471785.1 of Acidobacteriota bacterium. Taxonomy (NCBI): domain Bacteria; kingdom Pseudomonadati; phylum Acidobacteriota; species Acidobacteriota bacterium. The sequence goes on along the minus strand of DATIPQ010000116.1, from coordinate 63,619 downwards.
CCAGCAGCACGGTGGAAGCGTGGTCGTTCTTGTCGGGAGTGAAGACCTTGAGGGCCTTGAGAATCTCGTCGATGCGCGACTTGGGACCGGTGACCAGCGTCCAGCCGGGCCGGCGTCCGAATTGGGCTCCCCAGGCCTTCATGCGCTGGGGCGTGTCCACTGCCGGATCGACCGACACCGAGAGCAGGAAGACGTCGTGTCCCAGCCGCGCTCCCAGGCGCTGCTGCAGCTTGCCGAAGTTGGCGCCCATGGGCGGACAGATGGTGGTGCAGGTCGTGAACATGAAGTTCATCACCACCACCTTGCCTTCCACCAATTCGCTGTAGAAGCGGCGCGATTTGCCGTCCTGGTCGTAGATGCGCAGATCGGGAATGTCGAGTCCCGAGACCTGCTGGGCCGTACCTCCCGCTACCGCTTTGGGCGCGGAAGCCTGGTGACAGTGCTTGTCCTGTGCCGCCAGCGGCAGAGCCGCCGTCATCAGGGCCAACAGGACCGGCAGGGTTCGTTTCAAGATAGTCATAGCCAATTCCCCCTCGACTCCCGGCTCGCTTGAGCCGGAGCGGATTTGGATTCGTTTTCTCTATCGATTGGCCAGGTCCGCCGGCGGGGCCTGGACGGCTTCCTCCACCACCGAGACGATGGCGAAAGGAGATTCCTTGTAGGTCAGGCCCAGTTGCGGGCTGGACAGAAAGACGTAGTAGGCTCCGGCCTGGGGCGGCGTCAGCCTGGCGCGGTAAACGCCGTCACCGGCTTCTTGGGCCAAAACGCGGTTCTGCCATGTTCCGGGCGCCAGGAAGCTGAGCACTTGCAGGTCGGTCAGGCCTTCTCTGGCTTGGCCGGTAATCGAATCAGTGATGCGGAAGCGCAGATCGACTTCTTCGCCCACCCGGTAGGCCTTGGCCACCAGCAGCGGCTCGATGTCGACACCACGCTCCTCGCGCCGCCGCTCATCAAGCTCGGGGTTCTCATCCACCTTGACCTGGAAGCAGTGGAAGATGCGGGGCGAATCGAGAAAGAAGGCCACGTCGTAGGTTCCCGGACGGCGCAGCATGGCCGAAGTCTTGTAGACTCCCGGACGGCGTTCCTGCAGGCTGCGGTCGACCACCATGACCGCGCGGGGGCTGCGTCCGTAGTTCTTGAAACTTCCCATGGGAGCAGCCATGCCCTCCATGTAGAAGTAGATCATCTTGTCGGCGGGATTGGCCACCAGCACCGCCGAGGCGCCCGGCGCTTGCACGATGCTGGGGGCGGGAGTGGGATTGGCCAAGCTGCCGAACGGCCTTTGCCCTCCAGGAAAGTCAATGGCCGGTACCAACTCGCCTTCCCGTCCCAGTTCGGCCAGCGGAATCATGAAGACCAGTTCGCTGTCGCGGTGACGCACGTAAAGCAGCTCGTCGGTAACCGCCAACTGCTCCGGCCCGGCCAGCATGTCCCCCGTCTGCACGATGCGGTTGGAGGCGCTGTCGATGACATGCAAGGTGTTGGCCAAGGGATTGACGGTAAAGACCAGCCGTCCCCCGGGTCCTGCCAGGATCTGCCCCAAACCGGGATCAGCCTGCATGCGGGCCCGAATCTTGAAGTCGCGGGCTCCCACCGAAACCACCTGACCGCGGTCGGTCAGGCTCACGAAGAGCGCCTCGGCCACCGGCGAATAGGCCATCGAAACCGCCTTGCCGCCCAGTTCCAGGTCGGTGGCCTTCTTCAACTGGCGCACGTCGATCACCGTCAGCAGCCCCTCATCACGAGCCGTGATGAAGGCGTGGCGGCTGTCGCGGTCGAAGACGATCTGCTTGGCTCCGACTCCCGCCGGGATGTCGGCCACCACCTCGAGCGTCTCGGTGTCGATGATGTTGATGCCGCCCTTGCGTCCGCTGCTGTAGCCTACCCATAGATAACGCTCGTCCGGCTGCAAGACGATGCGCCCCGGCTGCGAGCCGACGTCGATCAGGCGCTCCACCTTCCAATTGGCGGTGGAGGCCAGCGCCACCTGACTGGTGTTGGGAACGGACACGAAGAGACGCGTCTGATCTTCGGTCAAGGCCCAGTCCTTGGCCGGACCCGGCAGGAAGATCATGCTCAACAGCTTGGTGGTGCCGAATCCGAAGAGAGGATCCACCACTGAAATGGTCCCGTCGTTGTTCATGGCCAGCACGTGGTAGACGTTCATGTCCAATTCGGGAGGAGTCAGCAGGCTGCCGCTGATGAAGGCTTCGATCTTGGTGCGGCAGGCCTCGTCATCGACCGTCTCCCCGGCGGCCCTCCGATCCATCCAGGCGGCTGGATAAACGGACGAGAGCGGCGTTGAGGTGGCGGTGTCGCGGATCTGGAAGCTGACTTCCACCGGATCGCCTTCCTGGAACACGCCTTGGGCGGCCTTTGAGGCCACCAGATTGCGCATGGTGAAGTCGACCGCGATGCCTTCGCTTTCGAATCCGCCCCGGTAGACGGGGGCTCCAGGAACCGGCTCAGACTCTTCAGCGGCTTCGCTGCCTTGCCTTTCAGGCGCCTGCTGAGCGAGGGCATGCAGGCCGAGAACCGTCAGCAGCACCCACCAGGTCAGTAAGCAGACAATCGGTTGACCAGCTCGTATATTCATTTTGTTCCAACCTTATCGTTGTTTCGCTAGAGACTGGATTACAGCTCTGATCGAGTCATCCCTTCAGCCGATTTGTCCAGTATGTTTGCTACTTAAATCTTGCGTGTACTTTTTGGATACGCGCTTGGAAGACGCCTCCCCCTGTAGCAACAAGCGGGCCAAAACTTGAAAAATGCGTATTTGTGCAGGTTTCGGCGTCCAATCGTTTGGCCAAACCAAGTCCAACCGCAGCGCTTTCGCTCATTCCTGGGTGATCCGCCGCAGTTAGATGACGGGTCAATTGTTTTCGGCTAAAGGTAATCGGTAAGGCCGAATTTCACTGCCGCTAAAGCGGTTTTTTGGGGGACTTTCAGACTTTTCTCGAAGCCGCCCGCAAAGGCTCGCTGAGCCTGGAAAGGCGTGTCCTGGCGGTACGGCGGGCGATTGGGGCGAAATGCCGCGGAGCAGCAAGACTCCCGCTGGGGCAAATCCCTCAGGAACCTCGGCTCGGCCAACCCCTCACCCCGATTCTCCGGCCGCAACAGGCGCTTGACACAGAAATGCCTGCTCTATATCCTTAGCCGTTTAACTTGCGGCCCATTTGCGGACCCGCGCGGAGAGGGAATCAAGAATTGGCATGTGGATCGAACTGGCTGAAATCAGGGAGACGGGCAAGCCGCTGCATTTGCGGCGCGAACTCACGGGGCCGGACCTCGATCTCGATCCCTCGGAGTGCACCCTGAGCCAGCCGGCTGTTGTAGAAGCCACGGTCCGCCTGCTCGACGACATCGCCCGCATCAAGGGCCGCGTCGAGGGCCGACTGAATCTTCCCTGCTGCCGTTGCCTGGAGCCGGTTCCTCTGGAAGTCGACAAATCCTTCCAGGTGGAGTACTGTCCAGATCCGGAATTGGCGGAAGAGGGCGAAGAGTTCGAGTTGGAGTACGAAGACTTGGAGACGGGGTTCTACCGAGGCGACAAGATCGACCTGGCCGGATTGGTCAACGAACAGCTCTTGCTGGAGGTGCCCATGAAGCCGATCTGCCGTCCTGACTGCAAGGGGTTGTGCCCCCAATGCGGGGCCAACTGGAACGAGGAGAGTTGCGAGTGCAGCCAGGAGTCGCTGGATCCCCGCCTGGCCGTTCTGGCCAAACTCAAGGAACGCATGAAGTAAATGCCTCGGCCTTGACGGCGCCGCCAGCGGCGCCGAGCTGGAGGGCGCTGATGGTTAGCAAAGGATAAAGAGATGGCGAATCCTAAACGACGACATTCCCGTTCCCGCCGCGGCAAGAGGCGGGCCCACGACTTTCTCACGCCGCCCAGCCTGTCGGTGTGCAGCAACTGCGGCCAGCCCACCCTCCCTCACCGGGTTTGCATGGAGTGCGGCTACTACAAGGGCCGTCAGGTCATCGAAGTCGAGGAGATCTAAACGAGGCCCATGCTTGCTTTCTTATTTCCGGGCCAGGGCTCGCAGTCGCCGGGCATGGGCCGAGATGTGTTCCAGGAGGACGCTACTGCCCGCCGGACCTTCCAAGAGGCCGACGAGGCCCTGGGCATGGCGCTCAGCCGCCTCTGCTTTGAGGGACCCGAGGACCAGTTGCGTCTGACCGAGAACGCCCAGCCCGCCATTCTCACTGTATCGGTAGCCCTGCTGCGCATGCTGCACGAACGCGGACATCGTCCCGACATCGTGGCCGGCCACAGCCTGGGCGAGTACAGCGCGCTGGTGGCCGCCGGTTCGCTCTCCTTCGCCGATGCCGTAGGGGTGGTGCGGCGACGTGGACAGTTCATGCAGGAGGCCGTTCCGGTGGGCGTGGGTGCCATGGCCGCCGTCCTCAACCTGGAACTGGAGGCGCTGCGGGAAGTGTGCCGGGAGGCGGCTCAAGGCCAGGTGGTGGAGCCGGCCAACCTCAACACCCCCGATCAGATCGTCATCGCCGGCCACAGCGAGGCCGTAGATCGCGCCTGTTCCCTGGCCGCCGAGCGGGGGGCACGCCGGGCTTTGAAACTGCCCGTCAGCGCGCCCTTTCACTGCCGCCTCATGAAGCCGGCACAGGAACGGCTGGCACGGGTGCTGCAGGAGACGCCCATGGACGACCTGGAGATCCCCCTCATCAACAACGTGCAGGCCCGCATCGTGCGCAGCGGCCGGGAAGCCCGCCGGGGGCTGGTCGAACAGGTCTCCTCAGCGGTGCGCTGGACCGACTCGATGGAGACGCTCAATGCCCAAGGCGTCACCCGGGTGACCGAAGTGGGGCCCGGCAAGGTGCTGACGGGAATGATGCGGCGCATCGGCACCGAGGCCGTGTTGTCCAATGTCTCAGGATGGGAGCAGGTGCAAAGCTATGAGTGATTTGGGAGGACGGATCGCGCTGGTGACTGGCGCTTCCCGCGGTATCGGACGCCGCATTGCGCAGGACTTGGCGGCCGATGGCGCCATGGTCCTGGCAGCCAGCCGCAAGCAAGCCGACGTGGACGCGCTGGCCGAGGAAATCGCCTCTCAGGGAGGCCGGGCCGCGGGAGTTGCGCTTGACGTCAGTGACCGTGAACAGGTAAAAAGCGCACTTTCAACGGTTCTCAAGGAGCACGGCGCCGTCGATATCCTGGTCAACAACGCCGGGATCACCCGTGACGGACTGATGCTGAGGATGAAGGACGCCGACTGGGATGCAGTTTTGGCCACCAATCTGACCGGCGCCTTTGCGGTGACCCGGGAAGTGCTGGCCGCCATGCTGCGCAAGCGGGCCGGACGCATCGTCAACATCACTTCGGTGGTGGGTCAGATGGGCAATCCGGGCCAGGCCAACTACGTGTCCAGCAAGGCTGGAGTCATCGGCTTCACCAAGGCGCTGGCGCGCGAAGTAGCCTCCCGCGGCATCACCGTCAACGCCGTGGCGCCCGGCTTCATCGCAACTGACATGACGGCGGAGGTCAACGAAAAGGCCGCCCAGGAATTGAAGAAACAGATCCCGCTGGGGCGGATCGGCACCGTGGAGGACGTCTCCTCGGGAGTGAGATTTCTAGTCTCTGACGCGGCTGGATATATCACGGGCCATGTGCTAAACATTAACGGCGGATTGTACATGTAGAAGGTGGAGGAACCATGGCTTCTGTTGAAGATAAAGTCAAAGAGATCATTGTCGAGCAGTTAGGCGTCTCCGACGGCGACGTCAAGCCCGAAGCCAGCTTCGTGGATGACTTGGGCGCGGACTCGCTGGACACGGTCGAGTTGGTGATGAAGTTCGAAGAGGACTTCGACATCGAAATCCCCGACGAGGACGCCGAGAAGATCCAAACCGTCAAGGACGCCGTCGACTACATTAAGGAACACCAGAAAGATTAGCTCGGGCCTGACGCCCAATCGGGACTCGGCCCAAAAAAGCGGGCCGGGGAAACGTTTTGGACGTTTCGGCATCTATATTGCCGTTCCGTGAAGGGGCTCTTCCCCCTCCCTGCCGCGCTCTCGCCGGGCAGCGGGAGCGGGGAATCCAGCCCCTGGAGGCAGGCATTAGCCGAGGTGTAGCACTTTGAGCAGACGTGTAGTGGTAACGGGGGTCGGACTGGTATCAGCCGTAGGTGTGGATACCGAGTCGACCTGGCAGGGCCTGTTGCAAGGCCGCAGCGGAGTGGCGACCATCAGCCATTTCGACGCTTCCGACTTTCCCACCCGCATCGCCGCCGAGGTCAAGGGCTTCGACCCTCTCCTCTACGTCGACCGCAAGAACGTCAAGAAGATGGACCCCTTCATCCTCTACGCGGTAGCCGCTTCCAGCCAGGCTCTCAAGTGTGCGGGGTTGGAGATCAGCGACGAGAACGCCGACCGCGTGGGGACCTACATCGCCTCCGGCATCGGCGGATTCGGCACCATCGAGAAAGAGCACGAGAAGTTCATCAAGATGGGCCCCCGGCGCATATCGCCCTTCTTCATCCCGGCCGCCATCATCAATCTGGCCGCCGGACAGGTTTCCATCATTTTCGGAGCCCGCGGACCCAATTCGGCCACCGCCACTGCCTGCTCGGCCTCCTCTCATGCCGTGGGCGATTCCTTCAAGCTGATCCAGAGGGGAGCCGCCGACGTCATGATCGCGGGGGGAGCCGAAGCCGCCATCACGCCCATGGGCGTGGGAGGCTTCGCCGCCATGAAGGCGCTTTCCACCCGCAACGAAGAACCCGAAAAGGCCAGCCGTCCCTTCGACGGCGGACGCGACGGCTTCGTGGTGGGCGAGGGCTCCGGCATCCTCATACTGGAGGCCCTGGAGCACGCCCAAGCCCGGGGAGCCCGCATTCTGGCCGAGATCGTGGGCTACGGTATGAGCGGCGACGCCCACCACATAACCGCTCCGCCCGAGGACGGATCAGGCGCCCTCCGCGTCATGAGCAATGCGCTGGAAGACGCCGGGCTGGACCCCTCGGTAGTCGACTACATCAATGCCCACGGCACCAGCACGCCGCCCAATGACCGCATCGAGACACGGGCCATCAAAGATCTGCTGGGCGCCAGAGCTTATGACGTGCCCGTCAGCTCCACCAAATCGATGACGGGACACCTGCTGGGGGCCGCCGGCGGACTGGAGGGAGGCATCACCGTACTGGCCATCCGCGACCAGACGCTGCCGCCCACCGTCAACCAAGAGATTCCCGACCCCGAGTGCGACCTCGACTACGTGGCCAACGAGGCCCGCAAAGCCGAAGTCCGCTACGCTCTCTCCAACTCCTTCGGATTCGGAGGCACCAACGCCTCGCTGCTCTTCAAGCGTTACGAAGAGTAGTCTTTCCCCACACCGCAAGGACGCATTTCACGGCCGGGGCATTCCCCCGCCTGTGCTAAAATGAACGGCAACCACTCGCATGTCTAAGAAGACTCCCCAATCAAGCAGCGCCCGCAAGAGGGCCGGAAGCAAGGAAGGATGGCTGCGGCGCCTGCGGATCCGATTCCGTCCGCTCTCAGCCCGCGATCTGGCGCTGGGACTGGCCACCGCCGCCTTCTTGACCTTCCTGCTGGCCGGCTTCGAATTTCAGCGGCTGCCCGACTATCAAGCCGGGGACATCGCCGACCGCACCATCAAGGCCCTCCATGACTTCACCGTCGAGGACACCTTGGCCACGGCTGAAAAGCGCCAAAGGGCGGCCCGCAACGTTTCCGTCGTCTTCGACCTGGACCTTCGAGTCAACGAGCGTCTGGCTGAGGAACTGCGAAACGGCTTTCAGCGCGGCCGCGAGATTCTGCGCAAAGCAGAGGAGGAACGTTCCTCCGTCCCCGCCCAAAAGCGCCTGCTTCTTCAACGGCTCAAGCGCGAGCTTCCGGCCTTCGACCAGGGCGCAGCCATCGAAGTGCTGATGACCCACGGCTTTGATCCGGACCTGCAGCAAGCCATGGCCGCCCTGCTTAAAGAGGCCCTGGCTTACCCTGGGGTGGTACTGACGCGCGACCTTCTGCAGCGCTATCAGGACCGCGGCATTCTGCTCATGAACTCGGTCACCAGCCAGACCCGCCCCCTCAAGGACCTGGCCCAGGTGCAAGACCTGCAAGAGGCGCGGAAGGCCCTTGGGCAGCAGCAATCCGGTCTGAAAGGACTCGATCCGCGGCAGCGCGGCGAGTTGCTCGACTTGCTGCGCTCCTGGCTGGTGCCCAACCTGATCTTCAACGAGACCGCCACCCGCCTGGCCGAAACAGCGGCCCAGATGGAGGTGGCTCCCGTCCTCATGCAGGTCAAGAAGGGCCGCGCCATCGTGCGGGCCGGCGACGAGGTCACGCCCCAGGCCGGAATGCTCTTATCGGCTTTGCAACAAAGCAAGGACCCGCTCAGACAAGCGGCTCGAGTGATCGGGATCTTCATTCTGGTGGCCTTTTTCCAGATGGCCCTGTGGCGCTATCTGGAGATGCCGGAACGCCGCCTCAAGCCGCAAGTCGGCTACTTCTTGCTGGTCAACCTAGTGATGGCCGGAACAGCCCTGCTCACCAAGGTGATGCTGGGAGTGGCCGACCTGGTTGCGGCGGGAATCCGCCTGCCCCAACTGCAAGATCCGGTCATGCTGCACCTGCTGGTGCCTTTCGCGCTGGGAGCTTTCCTGCTGGTGTTGCTGGTGAGCGTCAACATCACCCTTATCTACTCCATGATCTTCTCGGTGCTGGTGGCGTTGATGACGGGCGACCCGCGCACTTTCGTCTATTCGCTGGCCGGATGCCTGGCCGCGGCCTACGTCCTTCACAACTACCGCCAGCGGGCGGCGCTGGTGAAGGCGGGATTCGTCATCGGATGCGTCAACGCCCTGACGGCCGTGGCCCTGCAGCTCTACGTCGGGACACTCGACGGCACCACCTTGCTGTGGGCCGCCGGACTGGGCCTGGCGGGAGGACTGCTGGCGGCCACGGCGGCTTCCCTGCTGCTGCCCCTGCTGGAGCAACTGTTCGGCATCACCACCGACATCCGCCTGCTGGAGCTGTCGAATCTGAACACCCCCATTCTGCGGCGCCTGGCCGTGGAGGCGCCGGGGACCTATCACCACAGCATCATCGTCGGCACATTGGCCGAAGAAGCGGCTGAAGCCGTGGACGCCAATTCCCTCCTCACCCGGGTGGGCGCCTACTATCACGACATCGGCAAGCTCTCCAAGCCCGAGTACTACGTCGAGAACCAGATCTACTGCGGCAACAAGCACGAGTCGCTGACGCCCTCGATGTCGAGCCTGATCCTGGCAAACCACGTCAAGGAAGGGCTGGCCCTGGCTGATGAAATCAAACTGGCCGGCGAGGTGCGCGACCTCATCCCCCAGCATCACGGCACCCGCCTGATGTCGTTTTTCTACCGCAAGGCTGTGGAAGAAGCGGGCGGAGACGAGACTCAGGTGACGGAAGAGACCTTTCGTTATCCCGGACCCAAACCCCAGAGCAAAGAGGCCGCCATCCTGATGACGGCCGACCAGGTGGAAGCCGCCGCCCGCACCTTGCAGGACCCCTCAGGCGGACAGGTGCGCGGCATGATCCGCCGCATCATCCGCTCAGACATCGAGGACGGGCAGTTCGACGAATGCGACATCACCGTGCGCGAGCTGAGCCGGGTAGCCTCGGCCTACGAGCGTGTCATCTTGAGGATGCATCATCAGAGAATCGAGTATCCTGGATATGAGTTCAGCAAAGACTCCGGCAAGCAGCCTCCGCTGGCCAGTCCACGTGTTCAATAAGCAGCGCGGCCTGAGCATCGACCAGCGTGAACTGCAAGCTTTCGCCGGCCAACTGGCGCAGCGGCTGCATGTTGCGGGCGGCTTCTCGCTGGTCCTGGTGAGCGACCGGGTGATGGCCGACTACAATCAGCGCCACCGGGGAAAAGAGGGGCCTACCGACGTTCTCTCCTTCCCCGACCGGCGCGAACCCTGGGAGGGGGCTGAAGAGCCTTACCTGGGCGATGTGGTCATCTCCCTGGAGACAGCCCGCCGCCGCATGCCGGGAAACGACCTGCAGCGGGAAGTGCGCAGGCTTTGCCTTCATGGGCTGCTCCATCTCATGGGCTACGATCATGAAAGGGACAATGGAGAGATGGAGCAGTTGGAAGTCCGCCTCAGAAAGGAGTTCGACCTTATTTGAGTAGCAGCAGCACTTGGCTTCAGGTGGATATCGCGGGCGCCCTGCTCTTGCTGGGCGCGCTCTTTTTCGTCTCGCTGATCGTCAACGCCGGATGGCGGCTGACCCGTGTCGCTTTGCGCACCATGAGCGAGAAGCTGGAATCTCCTCCCCGTTTGCTGGCACAAATCGCCCGGGACCGAGGCGCCTTCCTGGTGCCCCTGGAGGTGGCGGGCCACGCCCTGCTGGTGGGGCTGAGCCTTCTGACGTACATCATCTTCTCCCAACTGGGACTGGCCTACCCGGTCTGGTGGGCTCTGGGCAGCATGGTCCTGGTGACAGGGGTTTTCTACCAGCTTCTGCCCAAGCTGATGACTCAGCGCAATCCCGAGGGCGTACTGCTGCTCACCCTCAAGCTGCTGGCCCCCATCTATATTCCGCTGCGCTGGCTGAGCGCGCCGCTGTGGCTGCCGCTCAAGCGCAGCAAGGAGAACCAGGACCGGCGTCCAGTGCCCGAGGAGCCCGAAGAGGAAACCGCCGAAGAGGCCATTCAGGCCTACATCGGAGTGGGCACCGAAGAAGGCATCATCGAGAAGGGCGACAGCGAATTGATCCAGTCGGCGCTGGAGTTCGGCAACACCCTGGTTCACGAAATCATGACTCCCCGCACTGAAATGGTGTGCGTTGAAGAGTCGGCCACGGTGGGCCAGTTGCGTGAGATGTTCGTCTCCAGCAAGCACTCCCGGCTGCCCGTCTACCGCGAGGGGATGGATCAGATCGTAGGCCTCATCTACATCCGCAAGTTCTTGGCCCACTGGGACACCTTGAAGGACGATTCTCCCATCGCGCCCATCATCGACGAAGCCAAGTTCGTCCCCGAAACCAAGAAGGTCTCGGACCTGCTCAAGGAGCTGCAGCAGGCCAACGGCAACATGGCCATCGTCATCAACGAGTACGGCGCGGTGACCGGACTGGTGACCACCGAAGATCTGGTCGAGGAGTTGGTGGGAGAGATCCACGACGAGGACGAGCAACGCGAGACCGATATCGAACTGACCGAGAACAATGACTACCTGGTGCGGGGCGGAGTGGAGATCGAGGACCTGGAAGACGCCCTCAACCTCGACCTGGGACACCTCGACGTCACGACCGTCTCGGGCCTGGTGGTGAGCCAATTGGGCCGCGTGCCGCAAAAGGGCGAGCGGGTCGACATCAACTCCACTCTGGAAATCACCGTGACCGACGCCGACCCCCGCCGCATCAACTGGATGAGAGTCCGGGTCGTGGGGGGCCGCGAAGAGAACGCCGGACCGGCCGAACCGGCTTCTGCCTAGGGCTGCGCGCAACTTCCAATCTCCAACCACCAACCCCCGAGCGGGTCGATGGAATCTGTACATGTCGAAGCGACCTGATCCTCAGCGAAAGCACATGCGCCGGGCCCTGCGGCTGGCCCGCCGGGGCATTGGACGCACCAGCCCCAATCCCATGGTGGGCGCCGTGGCGGTCAAGGACGGCAAGGTGGTGGGGGAGGGATATCACCTCTTCGAGAAGCAGCACCACGCCGAGGTGCAGGCCTTGCGCCAGGCCGGCGAGCAGGCCCGCGGCGCCGACCTCTACGTGACGCTGGAGCCTTGCTGCCACCAGGGACGCACGCCTCCCTGCAGCGACTTGATCATCGAAAAAGGAGTGGCCCGCGTCTATGCCGCCGTCGCCGACCCCAATCCGCTGGTGGGCGGACGGGGCATTCAGCGGCTGCGGGAGGCGGGAGTCGAGGTTCACCTGGGGCCCCTTTCCGAGGAGGCGGCCAAGCTCAACGAGACCTTCTTCAAGGCCGTCCGCAGCGGACTCCCCTTCGTCATCCTCAAGCTGGCCATGACCCTGGACGGACGCATCGCCACCGGCAGCGGCGACTCGCGCTGGATCACGGGAGAGAAAGCCCGCGACTACACCCACTTCCTGCGCTACGCGGCGGACGGCATTCTGGTCGGATCGCGCACGGTCACCGACGACGATCCTTCGCTGGACGTGCGCTGGCGGCGGCGCAACCGCATCACCAAGTGCCTGCTCGACACCCGCCTGGCGACGCCGCCGCAAGCCCGCCTCTTCCAGTCCGGCGACCCGGTGCTGCTCTTTCATGCCGAAGACGTGCAGCCCACAGCCTCCTATCCCCCCCACGTACGCTGCCTGCCCGTCCCCCGCTCCCCTCAGGGTCTGGACTGGCAGGCCATCCTGGCCGAAGCCGGCCGCCGCGGACTGCAGAGCCTGCTGGTGGAAGGAGGAGGACTGGTGGCCGCTTCGCTGCTCAAACTCGACCTGGCCGACAAACTGCTTCTTTTCTACGGTCCGCAGATCCTGGGAGGGGACGCCCGGCCGGGCATCGGTCCCATGAACGTCAACCGAATGGCCGAGTCCTATCGTCTCAAGAAGATACGGACGCGACGCCTGGGCCAAGACCTTCTGCTGGAAGGTTACCCGCTGTCACGCTAAACTGGTCGCTACTCACAAGGAACCTTCGGGAGGAATCGAATGATCCGCCGCATGTCTCTCTCACGCACACTTCTCCTTACCGTCTTTCTGGCCTTGGCGGCCCTGGCCGCAGGTTCGGCGCTGGGGGCCGAGGAAGGAACCGACGCCCAAACCAAACGCCCCCTCAGCCACGACGACTACGACGCCTGGAAGCGCATCACCGGCGATAGCCTGTCGCGCGACGGGCAGTGGGTCCTCTACAGCGAAATGCCGGGCGAAGGCGACGCCGAACTGGTGGTCAAAGACCTCGAGAGCGACACCGAGTACCGCCATGGCATCGGCTATCACGCCCGCAACGACTTCGGCCGCAGCGCCAATCCTGAGGCCGCCTTCAGCGCCGATTCCAAGTTCGTGGCCTTCCTCATCCAGCCCTCCATGGAGGAGCACAAGAAGGCCAAGAAAGAAAAGGCCAAGGACGACGACAAGCCCACCGCCACCCTGGGACTGCTCAGACTCAGCGACGGCCAGGTGGAGACGGTGGAGAAGGTCAAGAGCTTCAAAATGCCGGAAGAAGCCGGCGGCTGGGTCGCCTACCTGATGGAGAAAGAAAAAAAGAAAAAAGACGAGGATAAAGACAAGGACAAAGAAGCGGAAGGCGAGGAGAAGCCCGAAGCGGAGTCCAAAGCCGAACCCGAAGAGAAGAAGCCCGAGGGCGAGAAGCAATCCGAAGAAGAGACGAAAGCCGAAGAAGAGGGCGAAGAGAAGAAGGATCACGCCGCCCAACGGCGCAAGAAAAAGAAAGAGGGCACCCGCCTGGCGCTGCGCCGGCTCGAGGACGGCAGCGAAACGACCTTCGAGTGGGCCACCCAGTACCGGTTCACCGACAACGGCCAGTGGCTGATGTGGACCACCGCCAGCAAGAAGGACTACGAGAACGACGGCCTCTACGCCATCCGTCCCGGCAGCGATGAGCCGCTGGCCCTGCTGACCGGCGAAGGCAACTACAAGCGCTGGACCATGGATGAAGAACAGACCCGCCTGGCCTTCGTCTCTGACCGCGACACCAACCACTGGGAAGAGCCCGTCTTCAAACTCTACGGCTGGGATCTGGAATCGTCTGAAGCCCAGCTCTGGGTGGCTCACGACACCACTCCCGGTTTTCCCGAAGGCATGGCGGTCAGCGACAAGGAAGGCCTTTCCTTCAGCCGCGACGGTAAGCTGCTTCTTGTAGGCGTCGCCAAAGCCGATCTGGATCAGGAGGAGGAAGCCGAGATGGAGGAGGAAGCGTCCGGCGAAGAAGAGGGCGAGCCGGCCGAAGGTGACGAGGACGAGGAGGCCGAAGACGAGGAAGAAGAGGCCAAATTCGATCTCTGGCACTGGAACGATCCCTATCCTCAGCCCCAGCAGAAGCGGCTGGCCTCCCAATACCGCAACGAGACCTGGGAATCGGTCTACGACATCGAGAGCGGAAGCTTCCTCAAGATTGCCGACGAGGAACTCGCCGACGTCGAATTCGCCGATTTCGGACACCGGCTCTTCGGCAGCAGCAACCTTCCCTATCGCCAACTGATGGCCTATGAAGGCTTCTTCCGCGATCTCTACGTGGTCGATCCCCGCAGCGGAGAGCGCAGCAAGGTGGCCGAGAAAGTTTCCTCCATGGGCGGGCTGTCGCCCCACGGCAAGTACGTGGCCTGGTATGACGACGGCGATTACTTCGTCCGCGACCTGGCCTCGGGAGAAACCCGCAACCTGACCGCCGACCTGGGGGTGGCTTTTCACCGGTTGGACTGGGACCGCCCCAATCCGCCCGGTCCCTACGGAGCGGCCGGATGGACCGACGACGACCACTCCCTGCTGGTCTACGACCAGTACGACATCTGGGAACTGATGCCGGACGGAAGCGGCGCCCGCCGCATCACCGAAGGCGTGGGGCGGGAGAAGAAGATCGCCTTCCGCTACCGTCGGTTGGACGACGACCTTGACACCATTCCCCTCGATCAACCCCTGCTGCTCGAGGGCACCAACCAGGACACCATCTCCAGCGGATACTTCCGCGACAGCGTCAGAGGCGACTCGCCGCCTCAGGAGCTGACCTTCGGCGAGTACAACTACTCCCTCCCCGAGAAGGCCGAAGAGAGCGACCGCCTGCTTTTCACCCGCACCTCCTTCGACGAGTATCCCGACCTGTGGACGGCCACCCTCGATTTCGACGCCCCGCCCCGCCGCATCACTGATCTGGGCTCCCAGATGGACGCCTTCAAATGGGGAAGCGCCGAACTGCGCGACTTCTACTCCTCGGACGGCCAGCCGCTCAAGGGCATCCTCATCAAGCCCGAGGACTTCGATCCCGCCCAGGAGTACCCGCTCATGGTCTACATTTACGAGACCCTGCACCCGCGGCTGCACTCCTTCCGCCATCCCGGTCCCGGCACCTCCATCAATCCCTCCTACTACGTCAGCAACGGCTATGTGCTGTGGATGCCGGATATCGAGTACGGCACCGGATACCCGGGCAAGGACGCCCTCAAGTGCGTGCTCCCGGGCATCCATATGCTGCTGGGGGAGGGCTGGGTCGACCGCGATGCCATCGGCATTCAGGGGCACTCCTGGGGCGGATACCAAATCGCCTACATGATCACCCAGACCGATATCTTCGCGGCCGCCGAGGCGGGAGCGCCGGTGTCCAACATGACCAGCGCCTACGGCGGCATCCGCTGGGGATCGGGCATGGTGCGTCAGTTCCAGTACGAGCGCACCCAGAGCCGCCTGGGAGACACCTTGTGGGACGTCCCCATGCGCTACATCAACAACTCGCCTCTGTTCTTCGCCGACCGCATCGACACCCCCCTGCTCATCCTGCATAACGACGACGACGGGGCGGTGCCCTGGTACCAGGGCATCGAGCTGATCATGGCCATGCGCCGGCTGGGCAAAGAAGCCTACATGTTCAACTACAACAAGGAAGATCACGGCCTGCGCAAACGCGTCAACCAAGAGCACTGGACGCGCCGCATGGCCGAGTTCTTCGACCACCACCTGAAAGGCGCCCCCATGCCCGAGTGGATGGAGAAGGGCCTGCCGGCCTGGGAGAAGGACGAGGACAAGTGACGCCCCTCCTCCGCCTAGTGCTGCCGGTCATAAGTTCTGAGCCAGGGCCCTCCGTTCTTGTCCCTGACAGGGACAGATTCGCCAGCCCAGCGACTGTGTTGGAAGTCAAGTCCGGGCTCGCTGAAGGCGAGCGATTCGTCAGCCCAGGGTCAGCCGCGGCGAGCGCTAGCGAGACGGCGGCGCCACCCTGGGTTTCAGACGGCAAAGGTCTGAACGCTGAAAGCGTGGGATAACGCGACAGGGTGGCTCAAAACTTCTGATGCACCGCACTAGGGCTACTAAGGGCAGGCAAGGCTACATGTTGAAAGCCCAGTCCGGGCTCGCTGAAGGCGAGCGATTCGTCAGCCCAGGGTGAAGCCCGCTGCAAGCGAAGCGCAGCGAGGGCGTAACCCTGGGTCTATAATCATCGTAAAAACAAACCCTGAAAGGGTGGAATAACGGTTGTCCCAGGCTACCCGCCACCCTCAAGAAAACCGGCCACGGTAACCAGGCGGCTGGCATCGCGGTTGCGGCGCCAGGAGTAGTAGAGGTCGGGACGGCAGGACGTGCACTGCCGGCTGTCCAGGATGGTGCCGACGCCCGCCTGGCGCAGTTGCAGGCGGTTGCATTCCACCAGGTCGAGGCGGCGTCCCGTGAAGATGCGCTCCACCGGATGGCCCTGGCCGGCGAAGGCTTCACGCACTTCACCGCCGACTTCGTAGCAGCAGGCCCTGATGGAGGGGCCGAGGGCGGCCGTGAATCCCGAGGGATGGCTGCCGGTAGCCTGCCTGAGCCGCTCGGCTCCTCGAGCCGCGATGCGACCCAGCGTACCCCGCCAGCCGGCGTGCAGCACCGCGCAACGGCGCCTCCGCGGATCGACGATGATCACTCCCAGGCAGTCCGCCGTGCGGACGGCGGCCACCTGTCCCGGAGCGGTCAGGATGCCATCGGCCCGCTTTCCCGGGTGGCACTCGGCGGCTTCTACAATACGGGCGGAGTGAATGCAGCGGACTCCCGCCGGAGCCTCGATCCCCAACGCTTTCCACAAGGAGGACTTTTCACCTGCGACTCGGGCGGGGCGCTCTGCATCTTCATGAGGGGCGTCGCTATGACGGGTGGAAAACGCATGCACCAGTCCGGCTATCGCCTCCAGCTCGGAGAAAACGTGAAACGGAACACCTCGGCTGACCCTCTGCCTGAACATCAGGGGCGAGATTAGCACACAGGTTGCGGCCTATGATCATCGGAATCGGAGTCGACATCGTTGAAGTCGAGCGCATGCGCAAAGCTATGGCCAACAGCGCTCCTCTCAGGGAAAAAGTCTTCACTGAGAACGAGATCCGCTACTGCGGCGAGCGCAAGACCCAGAATCAGAACTTCGCCGGACGCTTCGCCGCCAAGGAAGCCGTCCTCAAGGCGCTGGGGACGGGCTGGAGCGTGGGCATCCGCTGGACCGACGTCGAAACTCTTCCCGACGACCGCGGCAAGCCCCAAATCGTCCTCCACGGCAAAGCCAAGGAGATCTACCAGGCCTCGGGCGCCAACTCCGCTCACGTCACCATCACCCACTCCGAACACAACGCTGTAGCCGTCGTCATCCTGGAACGGCGGGACTAGTGCAGTGCGCCAGAAGCTTTGAGCCACCCTGTCGCGTTATTCCACGCTTTTCAGCGTTCGCACCTTTGCCGTCTGGAACCCAGGGTGGCGCCGCCGTCTCGCTTGCGTTCGCCGGGGCTGGCCCTGGGCTGGCGAATTGCACACCTTCGGGGTTCTTTCGAACTTCGCATATCGCACCTCGAACTTGGCAAGGCCCTGGCTCAGAACTTATGACCGGCAGCACTATCGACACGCCCTCAGCACACGGGGAGGCGCATCCTTGCGGCGATCCCATCAGTGCTGGGGAGGCGAAGAGCCCGCTACTGGTCCCTCAAGCGGTAAAGCCGCTTGTTGGTCCGCAAAAAGAGACTCTCGTGAGCAATGGCAGGAGTCGCCAGGCTCATTTCTTCCAGGTCATTCTCTTTCAGGATGCTGAACTCATCGGCTGCGGCATCGATGACGAAAGTTTTCCCTCCCTCGCTGAGGCAAAAGATCTTGCCGTCGTAAGCCCAGGGGGAAGCCGAGAAGGTGTTGCCTCCGCGTCCGATGCGGGCCTTGTAGATCTGCTCTCCGCTCTTCTGGTCGTAGGCGGCGAAGAATCCCTTGTCGTAAAGGACGAAGACGCGTCCCTTATAGGCGATGGGCGAGGTGATGTAGGATCCGCCGCGGGGGTCGGCCCAGGCCACGAACTCGCTGCTGGTCTCTTCACCCTGGAGCGTGATGTCGCCCGAGGCCCCGGCCCGGATGGCGAAGAGCGGACGGATGTTCTCGCTGGGCGAACCCGAGCCCACGAAGAGCAGGTCGCCGTCGGCGATGGGGGTGGGCGCGGCCACCACGCTGCTGCCTTTCATGCGCCACAGTTCATTGCCCTTCAGGTCGTAGCTGATGATCACCTGCGTCCCCAGCGTCACGATCTCGGTGCGCCGGCTGTTCTCCCAGATGAAAGGCGTCGACCATCCCGAGCGGATCATGGGATGCTCGATCGTGCGTTCGACCTGCCAGGCCACCTTGCCGGTCTCGGCCTCCACCGCCGCCAGGAATCCCCCGTCCTGGGTGTCGTGGAGAATGTAGACCCTGCCGTCGTGCAGCACCGGCGATGCCGAAGTGCCGAAGTCGAGGTAGATCTGCCCGGGTTCCCAATGGACCTCCCACAGCTTCTCGCCTTCCAGACTGTAGGCCCACAACCCCACGTTGCCGAAGTAGACGTAGACGCGTTCGCCGTCGGTGACCGGGGTCTCGGAGGCGTAGGTGTTCTTGCGGTGGCGTCCGCCCTGGGGGAGTCCCTCGTGAACCTGCTTGCTCCACAGCCTGCTGCCGTCGGAGGCGTCCAGGCAGTAGAGCATCCACTGCACCTTCTTGGATTCCTCCGGAATCTCGTTGTCGCGCTCGCGGACTCGCCGCAGGATCTCTTCCATGGGCAGACCCTGGGCCCTCAGTTCGGCAATGTAGTCGTTTCCGTAGATGCCCGGAGAAGGCTCTTTGAAGTCGCCCTCGCTGATGGCCGAGGTGAGAAAAATCCGCTCGCCCCAGACGATGGGAGAAGACCAACCGCGTCCCGGCACCTCGACGTCCCAGAGCACGTTCTCTTCCTTGTTCCAATCCGAGGGCAGCGACTCGCTCTCGGTCACCGCCAGCCCATTCCCTTCCGGCCCTCGGAACTGCGGCCACGCCTCGTCGTCCTCACCGGCCGCCCAAAGCGCCGCGGTCAGCGCGATCAGCCCAAGTCCAGCCACGGCGGTCCTTGAGACCACACCTGCAAACACGAACCTATGAGTCCTGCTCCCGTCGTTTCTCATGCGCCGAAAACTCCTTCCTCGGTTGGGGGAGATGACAATATACACGCTCGTCCCGCTCTCTGGTTTCGGGAAGCCGAAAGCGGCGCTTCGAGTGTTGACATTGTCTTCGTGGATGGATATATTCGATGATGAAGGCAAATCGAGGAGGCAGGTCAAGCCATGTCGTCGGACAAATCGGTTGAAGAGTTCCTTCCCCTGCGGCCCCTGATATTCGCCATTCTGCTGGGGCTGGGCCAGGGCGAACGGCACGGCTATGCCATCATGCAGGACGCCAATGAGCGGCTCAGTCACCGCGCCATCGTCGGCCCGGGGACCCTTTACCGCACCCTCAAGGAGTTGCGGGAACAAGGCCTGATCGAGCCTTGCGCCTCTCCCTCGGGCAAGGATGCCCGGCGCCAGTACTACGGCATCACCGACCTGGGCCGCCGGGTCGCCCGAGAGGAGGCCCGCCGCATGTCGGATTTGGTCGAGCAAGCCCGTGTCGAGCGCCTCTTGCAGCCCTAGGAGGAGCCGGCTGGAGCCTCATATGTTAAGTGGGATGGTAAGTGCCGAAAAGCGATATCGAAAGCTGCTCAAGATCCTCCCCAAGCGCTTCCGCCAGGAAGCCCAAAGGGAGTTGCTGGAGGTCTTCCGCGCCGAGTACGCCGCCAGCCGCAACGCGGGCGGAAACGCCCTTCCGTCCTTGATCCGCAGCCTCCGATTGTGGACGCGCCTTCTCCTCGACCTCTTGCTGACGGCCGTGGCCGTCCAATCGCAGATGCTGCTGGAAAGGCTGGGCGCCCGATCTCGACCGTCCAGCAGCACATGGAGGCAGAGCACCGCCATGAGCCGTATCTTCCAAGACTTCCGCTATGCCCTGCGCGCCCTGGGGCGCACTCCGGCATTCACCGCCGTCGCCATCCTCACTCTGGCCCTGGGCATCGGAGCCAATGCGGCGGTTTTTTCAGTGGTGCATGAGCTTTTCTTCAAAACGCCGGCCCACCTGCACGAGCCGGAGCGGCTGGTGCGGATCGTACGCACCCAGCGAGGCGAGGTGCGGACGTCTCTCTCCTACCCCGACTTCGCCCATTACCGCGATCACTGCGAGGCCTTTGAGTCGCTGACGGGATTCGATTCCTCGGGACTGGCGCTGACGGTGGGCTTCGGGGATGAGTTCTTTCCGGCTCAGGGGATGATGGTCTCGCGAGAGTACTTTCAGGTGCTGGGAGCGCGTCCGCAGGCCGGGCGCTGGTTCCTGCCTGAAGAGGGGCAGACCCCGGGAACGCATCCCGTGGCGGTCATTTCCCACAGCCTCTTCCAGCGCTTGTTGGGAGGACGCCCCGAAGCCTTGCCGGCCTCATTGACGCTCAACGGACATCCCTTCACGGCAGTAGGCGCGGCTCCTGCCGGCTTTGCAGGAGCCAGTCCCCTGGAACCCCCTCCCGACCTGTGGGTTCCCCTCATGATGCAACCCCTTCTGGCTCCGGCAGGCGGCGATTGGACGCTGCAGCGAGTCCCCCATCATTCCTGGAACTGGCTTAACGTGATCGGGCGCCTCAAGGACGGCGTCACGGCCCAGGCGGCTCAGGCAAACCTGGATGCCATGGCGGCTTATCTGGCCGAGAACTACCCCGATTGGAACGAGGAGATGGGGGCGCGCCTGTTCGAGTCCTACCGCTACATCCCCGGCACCCACGACTCGATCGTCTCGCTTTCGCGCCTGATGGCCGCGGCCGTGGGGCTGCTGCTGCTTATCGCCTGCGTCAACATTGCCGTACTGCTGCTGGCCCGCTCCTCCGCGCGCACCCGCGATGTGGGCATCCGCCTGGCTCTGGGAGCAGGGCGCTGGAGAGTCCTGCGCCTCTCGCTCACGGAAAGCCTGCTGCTGGCTTTGGGAGGAGGACTTTTGGGCGTCCTCATCGCCGATTTGGCTTCGGGCCTCACCCGGACCTTGCTGCCTTACCCCATCCCGTCCTTCAGCGGACCTGGCTTGACCGTGCTGGGCGCCTCGATGGCGCTGGCCGCGGCCACTGCACTGGCCGCCGGATTGGCTCCGGCCCTGCAAACCTCGCGTCTGGACCCCTTTTCCACCCTGCGCGGACAGCAGGGATTAGACAGCCGAGGACGCCTGCGCCAGGGACTGGTGGTCGCTCAGGTGGCGCTCTCGCTGGTGCTGGTCTGCTCGGCGGTGCTGCTGGCGCGCTCTCTCTACGCCGCCCGCAGCGTCGATTTGGGATTCGAGAGCGCCGACCGCCTCCTGCTGCAGGTCAACCTGCGCTTTCACGGCTACAGTCCGCAGCAGGGCCGCGCCTTCGTCGATCAAGTCTTGGAACGGCTCAATCGGCATCCCGCCGTCAAAGCGGCCACGGCCACCGTGATGGTGCCCTTCAGAGGCGTATGGACCGAGGACGTGGTGCCCCAGGATCCGCGCCGCCAAGAATCACCGGGGAACAGCGGGAAGCTCTCAGCCGACCCCATGGCCCCCGGCACCAACGCAGTGGCGTACCGATACTTCGAGACGATGGGCATCGCGGTAAGGGGACGCTCTTTCACCGCCCGCGACACTCCTGAGAGCCCGGCGGTCGTGATCGTCAACGAAGCTTTCGCCAAGCACGTATGGCCGGACGCTGAGGCCCTGGGGCAGAGCCTCTACTACGAGCGCAACGAACCTCCCGCCACCGTCGTCGGGGTGGCCCGTAACGCCCGCTACTACAGCCTGCAAGGCGAAACTCAACATCAGGTCTACTGGCCTTTGTCGCAGCGCTACCAGCCCTCTTTCAGCCTGCTGCTGCACACGGGCCCGCTCTCGGCACAACTGGTCCAAGACCTGCGCCGCCGCGTGCTTGAAGTGGACCCGTCGCTGGCCCTGCAGCAGGTTTCGACCTTGCAGGAGGTGGTCGACAACGAAACCGCCCAATACCGAACTTCGGCCGCCGCCGTGACCCTCTTTGCCGTGTTGGCCCTGACCCTGGCTGCCGTCGGACTCTACGGCGTGGAGTCTTACCTGGTTTCGCAGCGCCGACGCGAAATCGGCGTGCGCATGGCCCTGGGCGCCGGACGCGGACGCATCCAGCGGGCCGTCCTCTTCTCGGCTGCCCGCCAGACCGCCCTGGGCCTCCTCCTCGGCCTCCCCGCCGCCATTCTGGCCGCCCTCTACCTGCGCACCCACCTCTTCGGCCCCCCGGCCCACGACTTCCTCACCTGGCTAGGCGTCCCCCTGCTCCTCCTCGCCGTCGCCCTCCTGGCCGCCTCCCTCCCCGCCCACCGGGCCTCCCGCATCAATCCCCTCACCACCCTGCGCGCGGATTAGCAAGGACTCCTCGTCTCGACTTGCAGCAAAACCTTTGGAAAGATCCTGGTGTCCGGAACGCTACTGATGGAAGACCGAAGGGGTCGCACTATGTCCTCCTGGAAGCGGTCCACGGCCTGCGTGTGCGCGCGGCCCCGGGAAGCAATTACGCGGCTGCTAGTGCCGCCGGTCATAAGTTCTGAGCCGGGGCCGCCGTTTTTTGTCCCTGACAGGGACAGATTCGCCGGCCCAGCGTGTTAGAAGTCAAGTCCGGGCTCGCTGAAGGCGAGCGATTCGCCAGCCCAAGCGACTGTGTTAGAAGTCAAGTCCGGGCTCGCTGAAGGCGAGCGATTCGTCAGCCCAGGGTCAGCCCCGGCGAGCGTTAGCGAGACGGCGGCGCCACCCTGGGTTTCAGACGGCAAAGGTCTGAACGCTGAAAGCGTGGGATAACGCCACAGGGTGGCTCAAAACTTCTGACGCACCGCACTAGAGTGTACCGCCGCGGGCAAGGATCATAAAGGCCCTGGGCGAGAGGATGCGGATCGGCGACGCTTCGGCTACACACAAGAGATCCTGGTCCCCGCTCACGAGGACCTCCGCACCAGCCGAAATGGCATCGGCCAAGACCCTTTCGTCGTCCGGATCCCGCACCGCGATCGGAGAAGGCGCATCGCCCCGCGGAACGATGTCGCACCGCTCAAAGACGGCCTCAACCGCGGAGAGCGCCTCTGGACTCGCCCTTAGCTTCTCGGTCAGGACTCGGCGGACCTCTTGCGCAACCCTCTCAGGAACAACCAACTCGTATTCGGAAAGCACAAGTCTCAGCAGGTCAGCGCAGAGGCCCCGAGCAACGAAGGCAGCGACCAGCACGTTGGAATCCAAGCAAATGCGCGTCACGAGACCAGTTTGAAGACGTCCTCGTCGGTGTAGATACCCTGAGCTTCAGCGAAGGGGATCAGTTGCCGCCGGGCTTCCTCCAGGAGTTCAAGCTTCAACTGGCGGCGCAGCGCCTCACGGACCATCTCGCTCCGCGAGCGGCCGGTGTCACGGCAGACGCGATCAAGCATGTCTTCAAGGCCCGGATCGAGGCGGATGGTAACGGCTCCAGTCTTCATGTAGTACAACGTACCACAACGAAACGAATCGCCGCAAGACCGACTGGGGCCCGCAAGCTTGAGCACGCCCTAACTCGTCGAGGAAGTGGCTCAAGTCCGTGACGAAGGTATCAGCCATTTGGAATCCCTCCAAAGCCCAAGCCGCTGCTGGTCAGCCAGCTCCACGGCCCATCCATCGTAGAAGGCCCATCCCAAGACGTTTCCCAAGGGACTCAGGCAGGACTCGGCCGTTCACGCCGAGCACACCGGCGACCACGAAGATTATAGCGGTTGAGATCTTTCGCACGCGCCGGAGCTGGATGTGGCAGTTCTGGCAGCGAAGCTTTCCAAGACTGAAGAGGTTTCGCCACACGGAGGGTTCTGTATGACACTTCGGACAGCGGGACATGACCTTGCGCTCCTGAGCCGCTGCGGTGAATCGAGGCCCAATCAGCGCGAGTTGTCGTGGACGCCCTTGCGGACGCTGGCCAGGGAGGAGGCCAGGATGCGGATGCCCTCGCTTTCGAGTCCTGTCCAGCGCGGCAGGTTGCGCATCGTCAGCAGCCAGAAGTAAAAGCGGAAGACCCCATACCAGAACATGGCCCTCAGGCTGAGCCGGTGACTCATGAGGGAGGCCATTTCCTGCTCGAGCAAGGGGACGTAGCGGCTGAAGAGCTGCTGCCGGTACTCGGGATCGCTCTGCAAGGCCTTGTGAGCGGGAGAACTCATCTCCTGCAGGATCACATCGGTGTAGGAGGCTTCCTGCCCCTGCTCCCGATGGGGCGCCCGGGCGGCGATCAGACGGGCGAACCCTACCAAGGCCGCCAAACTGATGACAGCCAAAAAGGTGCCGACGAGACCGATTACGAGGAGGACTTGCGTAATAATGACTTCACCGCCTTTTCAAATTTCTCGCTTCGGCGCATCCGCTCGTCCACGGACATCTCAGGCACGGCTACCGAAGGCGAATAGCTTCTCAGCGTCCAAAACCAGAAGATCCAGGTGAAGACCGGCAACACCGTCAACCACATGACCAGCTTGTGATAAGGAAAGATCTGGCTGACGTAAAGGCCCCAAGGAATGTACTCCAGCGTGGTCTTCATGCTCAGGCCGATGAGAATGTAGAGGTGGGTCAGGCCGATGCGCATGCGCCGATTGACGCTGACATGGTAGAGCACCAAGGCCAGCAGCACCGCCTGGGTGTTGAGCAACCAGGCCTTGAGCACCACCCACAGGCTGCCGATTCTGCTCAGGTCATGGGGGAGCGCATAGAAGATGTTCATCAACATCGCGAAGGTCCCCAGGACCAACCAGAGCATCCCGTCCCTGTGTCCGCGGAACATGCGGTAGAACCAGATGAGGATGCAGATCTGCAAAATCCAGATCACGTACTCCGAAGTGTAGTAGAGCCAGCTATAAGTGACAAACCACTGGAAATCGCCTTCGCCCAATCTCTCATACAAGCGCAGGACCGCTTCCTGAATCAGGCATACGGCGACAAAAACGTAGAAGAGAGGCATGCGGGACAGGACCTTTTGCCGGTAGCCGGACCACAGCAACCAGCAGGGAATGATCACATGAATGAGCCCGATCAAGATGTCGATGAGGTCCCAGTCCACCCACATGGGCACGGATGTTACCATAGAACGTACGCAAAGTCGTCAATGGATATTCGCTATCGTAGCAGTACGGCGGAGGTGAGATCGGGCGCTGCGGTTCCTGATCGGGGTGCAAATCAAGGGGCCGGGCGCGCGTGCCCGGCCCCTTGTTGGACAGCGCTTCTCTCCTAAGGAGCCGGCGGGGGCGGCGGGCAGTCGGGAGGACGCGGGATGACTTGGCACTCAGGGGGTTCCTGAGGCGGGGGCTTGGACTCCTCCAGCCAGACGCAAGTCTCGCCAACAGGCAGATCCAGTAGCCTTTCTCCAGAGTTACTCGCCAGCACGAGCACGATCAGCCAAAACAGAACCGATGCGGAGCGGAACATAAGGTAGCCTCCTCTTCACAGGCGGTTCGTTCAGGCATCGGCCAGTTCTCTATTATACGCAAGAGAGCCAATATTCATACTAGACGGCAAATAAGCCTAACTGTTATGGAATTAGGAGATTGCTGGACAGGCACTCTCGTGGCGTGGCCGGACCGACTCGCGGTGCGGGTGCCGCCAGTCTAGACCAAGACGAGTTGCTTGGGAAGATTTCTTGCCGGAGGGGTATCCTACAATCTTTCCATGGCCAAGAGCCTCACGGTTTTCGTCTGTCAAAGCTGCGGCACCCGCAGCCCCAAGTGGTTGGGACGCTGCCCCGGCTGCCAGGAGTGGAATACTCTGGCCGAAGAGAGCAGCCGCTCTATTTCGGGCAGGGCGGCGGCTTCTCCCGCCGTCGCTTATCCCGACATCGAGAGGGACGCCAGGTGGCGGATCGAAAGCGGGATCGGGGAATTCGACCGGGTCTTGGGCGGAGGCATCGTGCCCGGCTCCGTGGTGCTGCTGGGAGGCGAGCCGGGAGTGGGCAAATCGACTCTGGTGCTGCAAGCGGCCGAGCAACTCTCCAGGCGCGGCCTGCAAACGCTCTATGTGGCGGGAGAAGAGTCGGCTCAGCAGATCAAGATGCGCGGCGACCGCCTGGAGATCCAGGGAAAACACTTGTACTTCATCGGCCAGACCGCATTAGAAGCCATCTTCGAGGAGGCACGCCGGCTGCGTCCCAACGTGCTCATCGTCGATTCCATTCAGACCGTGTTCAGCGAGAAGCTGGACTCGATTCCGGGCAGCATCTCTCAGGTGCGCGAGTGCGCGGCGGCGTTGCTGCGCTTCGCCAAGGAGCAGCAGGTGCCGACCTTCCTGGTAGGCCACATCACCAAGGACGGCGCTTTGGCCGGACCCAAGGCCTTGGAGCACATCGTCGACACGGTGCTTTATTTCGAGGGCGAGCAGCAGCACAATCACCGTATCGTCAGAGCCGTCAAGAACCGCTTCGGGCCCGCCAACGAACTGGGAGTCTTCGAAATGACGGGGCTGGGCCTGCGTGAAGTGGAGAATCCCTCAGAACTCTTCCTCACTGAACGGGCGCCTCACGTGCCCGGATCGGCGGTCTTCGCCGCCATGGAGGGTTCGCGCCCGGTGCTGGTCGAGGTGCAGGCGCTGGTCAGCCAGAGCAACTACAGCACGGCCCGGCGAGAGGCCAACGGATTGGACCGCAACCGCCTCTCCCTGCTGCTGGCCATGTTGGAAAGACGTGTCGGAATGCACCTCTTGGGTTCAGACGTCTTTCTCAACGTGGCCGGTGGACTGGTCTTAAACGAGCCGGCCTGCGACCTGGCGGTGGCGGCGGCCGTGATCTCGAGCTTCCGCAACCGGCCTTTAGAGGCTAAGAGTGCAGTCTTCGGGGAACTGGGCCTGGCCGGCGAAGTGCGCGCGGTGTCCTCGGCTCACGTCCGGGTCCGAGAGGCCAAAGCCATGGGATTCTCCACAGTAGTGTTACCGGCTTCCAATGTGCCCCTTTCGGAGCCCGTCAAGGGAATCGCCCTGGAGGGCGTCAGGTCCATTCTGGACTTCTTGGAATGGACTGATTCCTAAGCCTTTGCGGAGAGCATGCTACAATGGAGCGTCGCAGAGATAAGTATGCGAATTTGGATGATAAGAGGCCTGTTTACGCTGGCGTTCACGCTGGCCACCTATTTTCTACGGCCCTTTGGACTCAGCGGACTTAACGCCCTTCTGACGGGCTTTTTGATCTCCGTCGCCATCGTCACTTTCGAGATGGCGATCCGCTCAAGTTCGCTCAAGTCCTTGATCGGAGCGGGCCTGGGCGCGCTTCTGGGCATCACCGGCGCCACCCTGATCAGCCTCATCATCGACAACATGACTTTTCTCCCCGCCAACACGGCCACCTTTCTGCAGATTCTGACATTGGCCGCCATGACCTACGTCGGCATGCTGGCGGGCGTCACCAAGGGCGACTCGCTCAACCTCGACATCTTCGGACTGGTCGACCGCGGTCAGCGGCGATCGCCGAAAGTCCTCGACACCAGCGTGATCATCGACGGACGGGTGGCCGACGTGCTGGAGACCGGCTTCATCGAGGGAGAACTCTTGCTGCCCGAGTTCGTGCTCAGAGAGCTGCAAATGGTGGCTGACTCGTCCGATTCGGTTAAGCGCAACAGAGGACGGCGGGGCTTGGACATCCTGCAGAAGATCCAGAAGAAACCGGGAGTCAAGGTCAAGATCGTCGATCATGACTATCCCAGCGTCCGCGAAGTCGACATGAAGCTGATCGAACTGGCCAAGGAGACCGGCGCCAAGATCGTCACCAACGACTTCAACCTCAACAAGGTGGCCCAATTGCGGGGCGTGCAGGTGCTGAACATCAACGAATTGGCCAACGCCCTCAAGCCCGTGGTGCTGCCCGGCGAAACCATGCGGGTCTTCATCCTCAAGGAAGGCAAAGAGTACAACCAGGGCGTGGCCTACCTTGATGACGGCACCATGGTGGTGGTCGACAACGCACGCCGCAAGATCGGCAAGACCATCGACATTCAGGTCACCAGCGTGTTGCAGACCACGGCGGGCAAGATGATCTTCGGCAAGCACCAGTCATCGGGCGACGGCCGTCAGACCCCGCAGCGCGACGATTCCCGCCAGCAGAAGGTGAGCAACCTGCAATGACCGGATTGGTGTTGGCGGCCGCCGGGTCGGGCCGACGCTTTGGGTCCGAGGTTCCCAAACAGTTTCTGGAGCTGCGGGGACGCCCCCTCTATCTTCATTCCCTGGAGACGTTCTTGACCTATTGCGGATGCGCCGTGGTGGTCGTGCCCCCTGATCATGTAGACCAGGCGGAAGGCGAGGTCAAAAACCTGCAGGGAGGAGAGCGGATCCTGGTGCGGCCAGGAGGCGAGCAGCGTCAGGACTCGGTGAGGCGCGGACTCGAGGCCCTTCCCGAGGACGCCGACTTAGTGCTGGTGCACGATGCCGCCCGGCCTTTCTGCTCCTCCGCCCTCATCGAGCGGGTCATCGAGTCGGCCCGCCTTCACGGCGGATGCATTCCCGTATTGCCCCTGAGCGACACCGTCAAGGAAGTCGAGGAGGGGCAGGTGGTGCGCACCCTGGAGCGCTCCCGCCTGCGACGCGTTCAGACCCCGCAGGGATTCCGGCGCCCGATCCTGGAGGAAGCCGTGCGTAGAGCAGCCCAGGACGGCTTCGTCGGCACCGACGAGGCCTCGCTGGTGGAGCGCTTGGGACGTCCCGTGCGCACGGTTGAGGGCGAAGCCGCCAACGTCAAGATCACCTGGAGGGAGGATCTGTAAGTGTTTCGTATCGGCCAAGGATTCGATTTTCATCCCTTCCAGGAGGGACGTCGCCTCCTTCTGGGCGGCGTGGAGATCCCTCACCGCGCCGGACTCAAGGGACACTCCGATGCGGACGCGCTGCTGCATGCCGTCTGCGACGCACTGCTGGGGGCGGCCGGGATGCGCGATATCGGCAGCTATTTCCCTGACGATGATCCGGCCTACAAAGACATCTCCAGCCTCATACTGCTTGAAAAAGTGCAGCGGCTGGTACGGGGCAAGGGATGGAAAGTGGCCAATCTCGACTTGACGGTGATCGCGGAAGAGCCCAAGATCAAACCTCACGTCGAGGCTATCGAGGCCAACCTCTGCCGAACGCTGCACATCAAGCCCGAGCAGGTCGGGGTGAAAGCCACCACCATGGAGGGAGCCGGCGCCGTCGGCCGCCGAGAAGGAATCGCCGTGATGGCCGTGGTGCTGTTGACTGCAGCCTGAGCCGACCCCGGAAAGAAAAACCCGGAAAGACAACATGAACGACTCTCTGCACGAGCGCATGCAGGTCGCCCAGGAAGCGGCCCGCAAAGCCGGAAAACTGCTCTACGACAACCTGCGCGGCGATTTCAAAGTCTCCAAGAAGGGCCCCATCGACCTGGTCACCGAAATGGATCTGGCCGCCGAGAAGCAGATCGTGGAAGAGATCGGAAAGTCCTTTCCCGACGACGACGTGCTGGCCGAGGAGCGGGGCCGCCGCCAGGGCGACGAGCGGCGGCGCTGGATCATCGATCCTCTGGACGGCACCACCAACTATGCCCACGGCTACCGCTTCTTCTGCGTCTCCATCGCCTTCGAGCTGGAGGGGCAGGTCGAACTGGGCGTTGTCTTCGATCCGGTCACGGACGAACTCTACACAGCTCGACGGGGCCAAGGATCTCAGCTCAACGGGGCCGAGCTCGAAGTTTCACGCACCCAGGAACTCAAGGACGCCCTGTTGTGCACGGGATTCCCTTACGAAGAAGACCTCATGAACGCCGGCCTGGAGATGTTCCGCCGCATGCTTTTCCAGTCCCGCGCCGTACGCCGCGACGGATCGGCGGCCCTGGACCTGTGCTACGTGGCGGCAGGGCGCCTGGACGCCTTTTGGGAAAAGGGCCTGCGGGCCTGGGACGTGGCCGCGGGACAGCTCATCGTGAGCGAAGCGGGAGGCCAGGTCAGCGCCATCAACGACGACAGCTTCTCGGTCTACGGACGTCAGATCCTGGCCAGCAACGGACGCCTCCATCATCAGCTCAGGGAACACCTCAAAGCGGCCCTGCAAGTCTCCACCTGAAGGCGCCGGGGCCGGCTTAAAAGAGGACGGCCTCCTCGCCCCGCTTTTCAATCTGGCTATCCAGGTGTTCCAGCATCTTGTCCCAGCGCGCGAAAAGGGCTCGCAGCTCATCGCTCTGCAGCACGTCCGCAAGTTCCTCCTCCACTTCCTGGCGGTCGAGGTTCTTGAGGGCCTGGTAGACGGTGCGGGAACACCAGTAGACGGCCTGAGGCGTGCGCAGCTCGCTGGCGGTCCCGAAGCTGCGGGTGTGGTCGATCAGCCAAAGCTTCCAGTTGCGGTCGATCAACTGATTGCCCAGGTTGCGGTCGAAGTTGTCGATCAGGCGGTCGAAGAGCAGCTTGGTCTGGATCTGCTGGGTCCAGCGCCTGTCATCGGGCGGCTGGCGGTTTTCCCGGCGGCGCTGAGTTTCGCTTATGGCTCCGTAGATCCACAGTTGAAACGATCCCCTCTGGGAGCGGTACTCGCGCAGCACGGTGGGAGGCACCTGGTCAATGCCCAGCATGCGGCTGAGCCGGTAGGCCGCCACCTCGAAGATGTAGCTGTCCCGGTAGCCCATATGGAAGCGTCCATTGATCTGGGTGGCCTGGCGGACGTTTATGTCCACCGTGCGGAAGACGGCGTGGGATTCCAGCTCCCCGTCCTTGAGCTTCAGCCGTTGCGTCTTGTTGGTGCCCGATTCGATCTCGCGGGCCGAAACCACCTCGGCCTGACGCAAGAACTCCAGCACCTGGCTGTGGGTCTGAAAAGGCAGCGGCTCTGCGGGACCCGGCCAAGTTCCGCTCTGACTCAAGCTGGTATCGAGCGCTCCAGGAGCGGCCAAGCCGCCTGAAGGCACAATGAAGAGAAAGAGCAAGGCCGGAAGAAAGCAAAGCGCCAACCGGAGGGCCCGGTTCAGTCGCTTCAAGTCCTGCATTTGGAAAACTCCTCCTGTCAACTCCCTGTCTCTTAGACGTGCTCAGGCAGCGGGCGATTCGAAATCAGTCCGGATTCATGGAAATTTCATCGTCGGAAAGGCCCATCAAGTAAAGGGCGGCATCGAGGCGCCGCTGATCAATGCTGTGAAGAGCTTGACGCCTCACCTCGGGCTTGGCGCAGAAGGCGATGCCCAGGCCGCTGTCGAGAAGCATGGGCAAATCGTTGGCTCCATCGCCCACCGCCGCGGTTTGGGAGGGGGCCAGCCCGTGCAGGGCGGACAGCTCTTGCAGCAATTGAGCCTTGCGCCGGGCGTTGACGATCGGACCTTGAACCCGACCGGTCAGCCTTCCTCCCTCGACTTCGAGGACATTGGCGTGGAAGTGATCAAAGCCCAGTTCAGCGGCCAGGCCGCTGCCCAGTTGGCGGAACCCGCCCGAGAGAAGTCCCAGGCGGGTGCCGCGCCGACGCATCTCCTGGACAAGGCGCCGCGCTCCCGGCGTCAGGCGGATGCGGGAGCGGACGCGGCCCAAGATCTGCTCCGAGGCTCCCCGCAGGCAGTCCACCCTTTGGCGCAGCGATTCGTCGAAGTCCATCTCGCCGCGCATGGCTCTCTCGGTCACCGCAGCGACCTTTTCGTAGACGCCCACTTGGCGGGCCAATTCGTCGATGCCTTCCTGCTCGACCAGCGTCGAGTCCATGTCCATGACCAGCAAGCCCGGCGGCTGGGGTCCCAGGCGTCCCGGCTGCAAGGAAAGGTCGAGTCCCTCTTGGCGCAAGGGAGCCAGGCGTTTCTCCAGCCGCGGAAAAGCCGTGCCTTGAAGCGACATCTCCAGAGCCGTCATGCCCTTCAGGGAGAGAGGACGCAGCCAGGGCGTGGCGAATCCAGCGGCCCAGGATTCGTGCAAAGCGGCCTTCAGGGCGGTCAGGTCACGCGGGCCGCTGAGAGCCACGATCCGCCCGTCTCCGCTCATCTCTGCGGCCTTGCGGCAGAGACGCGGATGGCGAGGACTCTGCGAAGAAAACCGGCTCAGTGCCCCTAGTCCCTCCCTTTCATCCATGAGCACATGCTAAATCAGGATGCCAAGTCTTGGGAGATGAAGATGGAGAAGTGGGCATCGACTACTGAAGGGGCAGCAGTTGATGGGGACGTCCTGACAGGCCGATTTGCCAGGCTGGTCCCGCTGCAGAGCCCTCTCCGCAAGAGGCCGCTTCGACTTGTTGCAGACGGGCCGGAAGCAGGCAGGAGGCCGGCTGCGAGACATGCAGACATGCCTCGTCGAGGCCCGATTGAGGCATCAGCATGCGCGTAAACTGGCTGGCGAAGAGGTCCTGGGCGTCGGCCCGCAGCATCGGTCCCCGGCACTGCCCTTCTTCATCGCCGCTCAGGTATCCCGAGAGGACGTTGAATGAGCGTGGGCGAGCGTTGCACAGGGTGAGGGAGGGAGGCGGGTCGGCCGGATCCCCTTCTTGCTGCCGTGCCGAGGGGAGCGAGCAGGAGAGCGCCGCCAGCTCGTCGGGCAGCACAGTCAGGGCTTCATCCGAATCCCCGTCTCCCGCGCCCGAAACCGTCACCGAAAGGGTAAAGCGTCCGTCGCCGAAGTCGAGGGCGGTCAGGCCCGAGGACTCGGCGCCGGGAGGGCCGAAGAAGCGTTCTCCCAGGTCGATGCCCTCGATCACGTCCTGGAAGGGCGAAAAGGTCCAGCTCTGGCCGCAGTCGAGCACCTTTAAAAAGCTCAGCACCTCGGCGCAGCGGTCATTGAAGTAGCGGACGGTGACCGTCACCGGCTCCTGTCCGCTGAGGTTTTCGAGATGGACGAACTGGGTGACGGCGGGGCCTTCGGCACCCAGGAGTTGGGCCACTGTAGCCGAGGCCAGTTGGTCGCCGCTGAACTCGGACTGGGAGGGATCGATGCCGGCGTCTATGCTCAGCAACAACTGGGCGCTGCCGCTGTTGAAGGCGGTCGGCGCCCCGCTCAAGGTAGCCAGCGAGCCGTCCTGGCGCTGGCGCAGGCCCATCATGGCAAAGGGCTCTTCGGAGATGGCCTGCACGGTGCCTTCGAACTGTTGGCCGGGCGAATCGAAATAGCCGACGAAAATCTCATCGATGAAGCGGGCCCTCTTGGCTCCCGCCTCCAGCCTCAGTTCGCGAGCGGCCTGGGGAATGCCCTGGGAATCGTGGAGGGAGAGATAAAGTGTCGAGGGCTGGTCCAAGGGATTGGCGAAGGCCAGACCCGAATTGGCGTCCTCGCTTCGTTCCGCGAATACATGGTACTCGGTGCTGAGAGGCGAGGCCGGAACGGAAAGCTGCGAGCCGGCGATGGAATAGAAAATGGTGCCGCTGAGAGTGCTGCGCGGATCGACGGTCGTAATGGTGACATAACCGCTCTTCAAGTCTCCCGAGCCGTCCGTCGAAAGCTTGAAGGCTCCCGCCGCGGCAACCTGGAAGTCCCATCGGGTCACCTCTTCCCCCTCAACGGCCAGGGGCAGGGGACGACCGTCGTCGTCCCAGAAGAAGATGGTTCCTTGCTGAGCTTCAGATCCGGGATTGGTGAGGGCGACTTCGGCGCGCACCCCGGCACCGTCCGCGATGAAGGGAAAAACGTGTACGGGATCCTGTTGGGCGGACAAGTAGGCCGGCCAGACGCAGGCCAAGAGGCAACTCGTCCAGACCAAACGCTTTTTCACTGAAACCATCCTAGGCCCCCGGTCGCCGCGTGGCGGCTCACACCGCCCGGCTGCGGCTAAATTAGCAGCTTCGACGTTTTCGTGTCAAGCGTCTCCTGGGGGCGCATCCCGGTCCAGGACATCCTTCATAAAGCGCCTGTCGGGATCGATTCCCGTCCACATGCGGAACTGGAGGGCTGCCTGTTCGATGAACATTTCAAGTCCCGAGATGATCTGGCAGCCCCTGGATTCGGCTTCCCGCAGCAGGCGCGTCCGGCGCGGATTGTAAATGAGGTCGTAAACCACCTCGAAATCGACTTGGGAAGCCTGCAAGGGAGAGGACTCGGTGTGGGGATGTTGCCCGACGGGAGTGGTATTGACGCAGACCTGGGCGCTGATGGGCAAGTCCTTGAAGGTGGCGTGGCCGCAGCCCATTTGCTGGGCCAGGGCCTGGGCGCGGGCCTGGTCGCGTCCCACCACGGTCACCTCCATACCTTCATCGAGCAGGGCGCGGACAACGGTGCGGGCCACGCCTCCGTTTCCCAGCACCAGGGCCCGTCCGCCCCGCAGAGAGCCGCGCGCCCGCAGGGGCCCGATGAATCCCTGGTAGTCGGTGTTGGAACCTCTCCACCCGCCTGAGGGAATGCGGCTGAGCGTGTTGACGGAGCCGATGGGAGAGTCGTTTTGGGCCAGGTAGTCCATGATCTCCCGCTTAAAAGGCAGTGTCACGCTGAAACCTTGAAAGGAAAGCGAGGTGCGCTGGAGCCAACCCATCCAGGGCTCCAGATCGTCCAGATGGACGGGCAGATAGACTCCCTCGAGGTTGTAGCGGGCCAACAGGCGGTTGTGCAGCAGAGGCGAGAGGGAGTGGGCCACGGGACGGCCCATGACGCCATAGAAGGAGGGCGTTCGGGTCCATGACTGCAGGCGGTAGAGGCGGGCCTGGCGCAGGCTGAACTGGGCGGGCGCCGCGGGATTGTCGTCCTCTTCGGCCAGGTAGGTCCAGAGATTGCCCAAGAAGGCGCCCAGGAGGCGCGAGGGCTGTCCGATCCGGCCCATTCCCAGGACCACCCGGCGCTCTTGCCGGGGCAGTCCGCTCATCCAGTCCAGCAGGCGCACGAGCTGATCGGAACGGTTGACGGTCAGCGCCATCTTGACGGCATGCCCCCGCCCGCGCAGGGACTGAAACACGCTGTCCAGCGAATCGGGCATTCCCTCGAAGTCGTGCAGCGATCGAAGCAAGGACACTCCGGAGGGCAGATCGAGCCCCTGCTCGACGTCGTGTTCCAGGTCGATCCAGGCAAAGCCGCGGCGGGCCGCCTGCTGCAAGAGCTGCAAACGCTCGCGTTCGCTTCCCTTCCAGCCTCCTCCTTCGCGCCGGGGGCGGCAGGTGGCGATGAATCCGCTGGAGGTCTTCTGGGGCAAGCGGGGTAATCGAGGCCGGTCTAAAGCGTCGAGGCGAACCTCGATCCAGCGGACGGCTCCGGCGTGTTTCTCGATGCGCCGTTGCAGTTGGGCAGCATCGGGGACGCTCAAGGTGAGGCAAATGGGCGGCATTGATCGGAAGGGAACCGGTTTAGCTGATCTTCTTGCGTCCCAGGCGCACCACGTTGTCGGCTTCCGACTCCTCCTGGGAGCGCTCCTTGGTCTCGATGACGCCCCAGAAGTGCTTGAAGTACTGGATCATCGAGGCCAGCGAGAGGAGCACGACGATCCACAGCAGGACGCGTCCGATCTCGATGAAGTAAACTTCGCTGGTAACCAGCCTTCCGCCGATCAGGAATCCGACGCAGAAGACCTGGGACACCATCTTGTACTTGCCCAGCCGCTTGGCGGAAACAGCCACTCCCTTGAGCGCGGCCACACTGCGCAATCCAGTGACCGCGAACTCGCGACCTACGATGACCACCACCATCCAGGCCTGCACCAGCCCGATCTCCACCAGCGAGATAAAAGCGGAAGAGATGAGCAGTTTGTCGGCGATGGGATCGAGCAGTATCCCCACCGAAGTGATCTGCTTGCGGCGGCGGGCCAGATAACCGTCGAAGAAATCGGTCAGGGCGGCGGCGATGAATACGATGAGCCCGAACAACTCCCGTCCCGGCGCCTGCGAGGTGAGCAGGACCGTGACCAGCAAAGGCACGAGAACGATGCGCGTGGTGGTGAGGATGTTGGGCAAGTTCATGGCTGCAAAGACTTTACCACCGGCAATGCGCGGCAAACAACCTGCCGGACCGCCGTTCGGGAGGAGAGGCTAGGGCCACCAGGCGGCCAACAAGTTCACACACGGGTCAAGTTTCAGGCGACCGCTGTGAAGGCCCAATTGCTCCCGGCGGTATGAGGTCGCTCGCTACAGATCGAAGGCTTGAGGGCGGAAGTCGAACCAGGGGGAGAGGTCGGCCCAGCTTCCTTTCTCCTCCAGGACCGTCCGCTTGTCCAGCATGCGCCCCCTCAGGCGCCGCACTTCCCGGTAGGCCTCCCGCGAGGAGCGCTCGCCAAAGAGTACGTAGGCGCGGATGCCGGCGTCGCGCATCTGCATCCAGGGAAAGCAGCGGCGGGCCACGGGGGCGTCCATGTTCTTGATGCGCATCAGGAAGCGGTTCTTGAGGGAATGGAGGTTGAGAGCGTCCTCGATGCGGCGGCGGCG
Organism: Acidobacteriota bacterium; assembly: GCA_035471785.1. Taxonomy (NCBI): domain Bacteria; kingdom Pseudomonadati; phylum Acidobacteriota; species Acidobacteriota bacterium. The sequence continues at coordinate 27,349 of DATIPQ010000116.1, read as the reverse complement.
CCGGGGCAGCACGTGGCGCCGGTGGAGGGCGCGCGCCGCCGGTTCGTAAAGGGCGCGGAAGCCCAGCAGACGGGCCCTCCAGCACAGGTCAGCGTCCTCGCGGTAGGCGAAGAAGTCGGCATCGAAGTACTCGTCCTCAAAGCGGACCGCGTCCAGCAGGCGGCGCGAGTAGAGAGCGGCTGCCGCCGTCACGCCGAAGACCTCCTGGCGCTTGTCGTACTGTCCCCGATCGGCTTGGCCGCTGCCGCGGTCGAAATGCCTCTGAGCAGGAGTGAAGTACATGCCGGCACTGTCGAGGACAGGGCCCGGGGCACTCTCGACCGGCTGGCCCCGCTCATCCATGCGCAGCAGCTTGCCCTGGGCCATGTCTGCGCCGCTTTCCTGCATGGCCTGCAGCAGGCGCTCCAGGTAGTCGCTGTGAGGGCGGCAGTCGGGATTCAAAACCCAGGCATAGTCGAAAGGGCGTCCAATCAGGATGCGGTTGTGGCCCTCCGAGAATCCCAAATTGCGTCCGCTGAACAGGGTTTCCACGCCGAAGCGGCGGGCGATCTCGGCACTCCCATCGTGGGAGGCGTTGTCAAGCACCACTGTTTCAACTGCGACGGTCTGGTTGGCCACCGCCTCCAGACAGGGCGGCAAGTCGGACGCGCTGTTGAAGGCGACGATACTGCAGACGATTTTCATGGGCTCCCCGTCGCGATGCGCTTCATTGTAGCGTGCCGGAGGGCAGGAGGCGGCAACCGTCAACCCCAAACGCGCAGCCCGAGCAGTCGCAAGGTCAATCCCAGCTTGACGGCCGGCTTGAGCCAGGGCAGGGCGCGGGGATGGTGTTTGCTCAAATAGAGCAGCAGGTTGGAGTAGAAAGTGCGCAGGAACCGCGCCCGTCCCACTCTTTGCAAAGAGTAGCCTCCCCGGTGGCGGGCGGGGGCCTGAGGCAGGAAGAGAATCTCCCAGCCGGCCTGCCCCAGGCGCTTGCAGAAGTCGACGTCCTCGAACCAGGCGGGGGCGAAGTCCTCGTCGAAGCCGCCCAGCTCCTGCCAGGCGCGGCGGCGCATGAGCCAATAGGCGGCAGCCGGCTGCTCGATCCGGGTGAGGCCGGAGGGAGGGGGTGCCGGGCGGCCGATCAGGCCACTCACTTCGTCCACAAAAAGAACGTCGCTGAGAACCGTCCAGACTGTCGGCAGGCGGCGCAATTGGAAAGCGGTCTGGGGGGTGCCGTCCTCTCCCAAAAGGGGGCCGCAGAGAATGGCCGCCCGGGGATGGGTGCGGGCCTGTTCGAGCAAGCGCTCGACGCTGCCCTGCACAACGCGCACGTCGGGATTGAGCAGCAGCACAAAGCGGCTTCGGGCCGGTTCGATCCCGGCGTTGGCGCCCGCCGCGAAACCACGGTTCTCAGTCAGGCGCACCCATTCGACCTCGGCATGCTCGAGCGCTGGAGCGGGGACAGAAGCGTTGTCCACGATGCGGATTACTCGACAACCCTGCTGCCGCAGGCTGTGGACGGCTTGTCCCAGCAATTCTCCGCTGTTCCAGTTGACGATGACCGCTTCCACATCCTTCACGCACTCAGCATAGGCTATCCTGAAGTCTGGCAGCCAACTCTTAGGCCCGGGACGCAAGCTGGGCGGTGCGCCTTCCCAACGTCTGGTATAGGCTCTAAGGAGGCGGAAGAACACGCATGACAGTGCAGAAAGTCCAAGAAAAAGACCTGCTGGAGCGACTGACACGGGTCTTTCAAGAACATGGATTCGAAGGCGCCAGCCTGAGCCTCATCAGCCAAGCCACCGGACTCAAGCGGGCCAGCCTCTACCATCGCTTTCCAGGGGGCAAAGAAGAGATGGCCCAAGCGGTCCTGCGCCACGCCCAGGAGCGCTTCGGCCGCGATTTGCTGGAGCCTCTGAGAGGCTCGGGCGAGCCGGCCGAGAGGGTGCGCGAGATGGCGCGGCGCTTGGACGCCTTTTACCGGCAAGGGCGCCGATCCTGCCTTCTCGATACCCTCTCACTGGAAAATCTGGCCCCCTTACGCCGCCTGACCGCCACGGCTGCTCGCGGCTGGATCCAGGCCATGACCGAGGTGGCGCTGGAGGCCGGCCTCTCCTCGGCGCAAGCCCGAAACCTTTCCGAGCAGGCCGTCATCCGAATCGAGGGTGCGCTGGTTCTGGCCCGGGCAACCGGGGACCGGCGCCCCTTCCAGGAGGTGATCGAGATCCTGCCCAAGCTCCTCACCGGTTCAGAATCCGAGGAGTGAAAGGGGGCATCTCTTTTTTGGCGGTGTTTAAACCGAACGTTCGGTAGACCGCGTGCAAGAACGCCGCGAAGGAGCGTCCTTGCCGGCGCTGGTCCCCGCTCCAGAGAGGATCATCAAGGAGTGACAAGATGCAGATCAAAAATCCCTACCACAAGGGTGAACGCAAGGTTCAGCAGTTGACCGGAGAGGGTGCCCAGGCCGAGCGCAACGGGGGCGTCATCTCGGATCAGATCATGGCGGGCGCGCTGGGCTTTATCGAGCAGCAGTCGCTGGCCGCCGCGGCCACGCTGGATGAGGCGGGTTATCCCTGGGCATCGCTGCTGCTTGGACCGGCCGGCTTCATCAGCGCTCCCGCCCCTGGCCAAGTACGGATCGACCTGAGCGCGGGACCGCTGGCGCGAGACGATGCATTCTTCGCCAACCTCGAGAGCGACCCCCGCATGGGGCTGCTCATCATCGACCTTTCCACCCGCCGGCGCCTGCGCGCCAACGGACGCCTGAAGCGCCTTTCAGCCAGAAAGTTGGAGATGGAGGTGGAGGAAGCCTATCCCAACTGTCCCAAGTACATCGAGCGGCGCCGTTTCAAGCTGGGAGAGCCGGCAGCCCCACCCACCAACTGGCGGACAGGGAGCCGTCTGGGGGAGCCGAGCAAGGAACTGATCGCCCGCTCCGACACCTTCTTCGTGGCCAGTGCCTATCCCGGCGGAGGACTGGACGTCTCGCACCGCGGCGGGCCGCGCGGCTTCGTGGAGGTGATGGGGGACGGCCGCTTGCGCGTACCCGATTATTCGGGCAACAGCCTCTTCAATACCCTGGGCAACCTGGTGGAACACCCCAAAGCCGGACTGGCTTTTGTCGACTTTGAAGAAAGCAGCATTCTCCAGTTGATTGGCCGGGCCCGAGTCGACTTCCGGGCCCAGGACCCCCAAAACCGCAGCGGAGGCACGGGCCGTTTCTGGGACTTTCATGTCGAGCGCTGGCTGAAGCGCAGCCTGCCCCGCCGGGTGGAATGGGAATTCCTCGACTCCTCCCCCTTCAACCAGCGCATCGCCGCCCGGACCGCCGCCAGATGACACATTCGCCGAGGCTTGTGAGTTGGTTATTGGGAGTTGCCAGTTGCGTCAGCTAAAGGCGCATGCTGAGGCCGTCGGAGAGGGTGTTGCGGTAGGCCTTGAAGGCGGGGACCAGTCCGATCAGGAAGCCGGCGGCCAGCACCGCTCCGATGTAGGCGTATTCCAGCGGCGAGAGGGCCTCGACGGGGACGTAGAGGCCGAAGCGGCGCTCCACCACGGGCTGAAAGACGGTCAGCAGCAGATAGGCCAGGGCCGTCCCCGCCAGGGAGCCGGCGCTGGCCAGCAGTCCTGATTCCAGTACCAGCAGACCGACGATGCGTGCGGGACCCGAACCCACGGCCCGCAGGATGGCCATCTCGCGGCGGCGCTCGTTGAGAGTGGTGTAGATCGACACCAGCATTCCCAGCAAGCCCACCACCACCACGAAGATGGTGATCACCTGCAGTCCGTCCTCGGCGTAGCCGATGCCGCGCCACAGCTCGTTGAGGGCCACGGCGGGGATGACGGCCATCACCGCCTCCCCCTCATAAGTATTGATTTCCCTCTGCAGGCGCAGGGTGTCGATGCGCGACCGGGTCCCCAGGAAGAAGGCCGTGATCTGCTCGGCTTCCAGGTCGTGATCGTGGATGTGCTCGGCGGGGATGGCTTCGCCGGGACGCGGAGGGGCGCCGTCCTGCCAGTCGATGTGGACGGCGCTGATGCCCTCCAGGGTGACGTAGAGGGAACGGTCGATGGGGGTGTTGGTCTGCTCCAGGATGCCCACTACCGTGAAAGGCTTGTCGTCGTGACCCAGGAAACCGGGCGTGATGCCGTGATTGACGGCCACTTTGTCCCCCATCGAGTAGCCCAGCTCGCCGGCCACGGCCAATCCGACCGCCACCTCGAAGACCTCTTGCGCCGGACGGCCTTCACGAAAGCGAACTCGGCGGTCTCCCCGATAGCGGTAGTGGTTGTAGAAATTCTCATCGGTGCCCACCACCCTGAATCCCCGGTGGTTGTCGCCCAGCGAGTAAGGAATGGTCCAACCCACGGCGGGATGGTTCTTGAAATGCTGGTAAGTCTCCCAGGAGATGTTGTTGCTGGCCGATCCCATCCCGAAGACGGTGTAGAGAATGGTCTGGATGGCGCCTCCCCGGGCGCCTACGATCAGGTCGGTTTGTGAGATGGTGTTGGAAAAGCTTTCGCGCACTCCGGTTCGCACCTTCTCCACGCCGATGAGCAGTGCCACGCTCAGGGCCACTGAGCCCAGGGTGAGAAAGGTGGTCAGCTTGCGGTTTCCCAGCGACTTGTAGGCCAAGGTCAGGAGGAGCATCGTTTCAGTTCGCCTCCTCTTGCGGGGTCGACGAAGGGAGGGTGACCTGGTTGATTTCGGGAAGCGAGACGGCCCGATCGAAGAGAGGACGCAGCGAGCCGTCGTGGCTGACGAAAATCAGCGTCGATCCGGCTTCCTGGCAGCATCCGAAGAGCAATTGCAGAAAGCGTTCGCGGTGGTCGGCATCGAGCGACGAGGTGGGCTCGTCGGCGATAACGATCTCAGGACGCCCCACCAGGGAGCGGGCGGCGGCCACCCGTTGCTGCTGTCCTACGCTGAGTTCGGTCACGGGCTCTTCCAGCAGCGGTTCGATGCCCAGGGCCCGGGCAATGCCGCGAGCCGCCTCGTCCAGCGAGCTGCCTTGCATGCGGGCGGCCCGCTGCCGGCTCATGCGGCAGGGCAAAGTGATGTTCTCGCGCACGTTGAGGTAGGGGATGAGGTTGAACATCTGGAAGATGTAGCCGATGTGGCCGCCCCGGAAGGCGTCGCGCTGGTGGCTGGAAAGAGCGCCGAGATCGCGCTGCAGCACCCTGACCTCTCCCTCATCCGCCTTCAGGACTCCGGCCAGCAAACCCAGCAGGGTCGTCTTTCCGCTGCCCGAAGGACCGAAAATAAAGAGCTTCTCGCCGCTGAGGACGCGGAAGTCGCGGATGCGCAGGATGTCCTGAGGCGGCTTGTAGGCGAAGCGGACGTTCTCGACTTGGACGGCGTATTGCATGGCGGCAGAAGGCGAAGGGGGGAACAGGAAGTGCAGCAGTCAGTCGGAATAAGGCTCGGCGCTGAAGCCTTGCACCTGAAACCCGACCTCTCCGTAGGCGCTCATCATGGAAGCGATGTCGAGCTTGCCTTCCACCCAAATGGGCACCCACCACAGCACCTCGGCCCTCTTGCGCCCCTGCATCTTGACGTGCACGAGCTGGTTGGGCGGCGGCGGCGGCGTGTGGATGCAGGCTCCTACATAGGGCACCAGAAGAAACTCGTTGACCGCCTCGTCGTCATCGTCCAAAGGAACCATGAAGCCGGGAATCCGCACCGTCTTGCCGTTGAGCTTGGTCAGCTTGTCGCTCATTTCTCCGGTGTGGTAGTCGAGTTCCTGGAGCGTGGCCCAGTCAACCTCCACGGCCTTGTCGCTGGCGTGTGAGGGCAGAACGATGAAGAGGGCGAGCAGGGAAAGGAAAACGGTGCGCGAGGCATGCTTCATAAGTCCCTAGTCTAACCGAAGTTGCAGGCACGGTGCAGCTACGCAACCCCCAACGCCCAAACACCAATTCCCGAGTGCGGACAGTGCGGACTTGGGAGTTGGTCCTTGGAAGTTGGGGGTTGCGAAGACCTCAGTCTTCGTCCGGGGACCAGTCGGGCTTGACGACCTGACGCGAGCGGGCCACCGCCAGGGCTCCGGCCGGGACGTCCTCGGTGATGGTGGACCCGGCGGCAACGTAGGCTCCGCGTCCGATGGTGACGGGAGCCACAAGCTGGCTGTTGGAGCCGATGAAGGCACCGTCTTCGATGACGGTACGGTTCTTGCGTTTGCCGTCGTAATTGCAGGTGATGGTGCCCGCCCCGATGTTGACGTCGCGTCCCAGGCGGGCGTCGCCCAGATAGGTCAGGTGAGCCGCCTTGGCTCCCTCCTCCAGCACCGACTTCTTGACCTCGACGAAGTTCCCGATGCGCACGCGATTGCCCACCTGGGCCTGACTCCGAAGATGGGCAAAGGGTCCGATGCGGGTTTCGTTGCCGACCTCCGAGTCGCGGATGATGCTGCCCTGATCGAGCAGGCAGTCCTGGCCCACGCGGGCGTCGCGCAGGTGGCAATTGGCGCGCACTTCGGTTCCCGGGCCGATGCGCGTGCGTCCTTGCAGGATGACGCCGGGATAGAGAGTCACGTCGCAAGCCAGCTCGACCTCGGCGTCGATCAGCACGCGGGAAGGATCGAGCATGGTGACGCCCTCCTCCATCCAGAAGCGGTTGATCCGTTCCCGCAGCAGACGCTCGGTCTGAGCCAGTTGACGCCGGTCGTTGATCCCCCAGGCTTCGGAGGGGTCGGAGGTAGAGATGGTTATGATGCGCTTTCCCTGAGAGCGGAGGATGTCGAGCAGATCGGTCAGGTAGTACTCCCCGGCCGCATTGGCGCTTTCCAGCTTGGAGAGGGCCGGCTTGAGGGCCGAGGCCTTGAAACAGTAAAAGCCCGCGTTGATCTCTTTGATCTGGCGCTGCGAATCGGTAGCGTCCTTCTCTTCCCGAATGGCCACCGGCTCGCCCGCCCCGTCGCGCAGGATGCGTCCATAGCCCGAGGGATCTGCCAGCAGGGCGGTCAGCAAGGACTCGTCGGCTCCTTCGGCCTCGACGGCTTCCAACAACTTGCCCAGCGTTTCCAGGGTGATCAGCGGCACGTCGCCGGACAGCACCAGCACACTGCCCTCGTCGGGCAGCAGCGGAGCCGCCGTCTGCAAAGCGTGGCCGGTTCCCCTCTGCTCCTCCTGGAGGGCGAATTCGACGCCGTAGTCTCCGGACCTGGCCCGCACGGCATCGGCGTCATGACCCACCACCACCACAACCCGACGCATCTCCAGCCGCCTCAGCTTGTCAAGAATGTGCAGCAGAATGGGCTTTCCGCACAGTTCGTGCAGCACTTTGCTGCGGCGGCTCTTGAAGCGTGTGCCTTGGCCGGCGGCCAGGACCACGGCACTGCGCTGCAGAGGAGGGTGGGAGGGCGGCATGATGCTGGGCCGCTGCGCCTGCTAGCGGCGTTTAGGCCGACTCCTTGAGTTGAGAATGCTCTTTGATCAGGTCTTTAAAGCCCTGATTGGACGAGATCTCGCGAAAATCGGGATCGTTGGTGGCCTGGAAAGTCCTTTCGGGGCGAGCTCCAGCAGCCTTGGCAAGGTACTCGACAGCCTTGTCGGCATTCTTGGAAGCGGCTTCGGCCGCGGCCATGCCGTAGTAGATATGGTCCTTGTCGTCCTTGGCCTTCTTGAGGGCCTTCTCGAAGTACTTGAGGGCCTGCTCCCGCTCTCCCGAGTTGTGCAGCACCACAGCCCAGTCGTAGAGCGCCTCCGCCGTGTCCCCTTCAGGCTCGCCTTTGGAGCTTAACTGGTTCTGGCAGATGCGCAGATAGGTGCGGGCGGTTGCAATCGCCTGCTGCTCGACCTGACCGTCGTCGATCAGCTTCTGCAAGGCCGCTCGGGCTTTTTCGTACTTGCCGTCGTAGACCAATTTCACTGATTCTTCTAGTGCGGTGAGGGGATTTCCCGCCTTCTTCTTGCTCTTAGCAGCCATAGCTCCTCGCTGATATCCTTGCTTCCCCCTGCCTCTCGGAGAGGGACAAAAAAACCTGCCAAAGCAGGTCCGGTAAAAGGATACTATTATAGATGCCGCTCGCAGGCAGTCAAGGAAGCGTGCGGCCCAGCGGGGCAAAAATGAAAGAGGTTATGGAAGTACCGAATTTCAAAATCGAGGCCAACGAGTATCAGAAAATCGTCCTGATCCTCTCCAACGTCCTCAACCGCACACGCGCCAGATCGGTCTGCCTGATCAACCGCAACGGGCAGGACGTGGCCCATACGGGGCAACTGGACGGACTCGATATCCAGGCCTTGGCCTCGTTGGCCGCCAGCAACCTGGCCGCCACCTTCGGACTGGCCACCTTGATCGGAGAAAACGAGTTTCATCGCATTTACCATCGTGGCCGGGATCACAGCATTGTCATCACCCCGGTGAGTAACCTGGCACTGATTCTGGTCATCGTCCCGGCCGATGTCAAAGAGGAGCGGGACTGGAGAAGTTTGGGGCAGGCCTCTCTCATCTTGGAGGACATCCTCCGAAAGTGCGGCAACCAATGAGGGCAGCGGAAGGAGAGAAAGCTTGACTTTCATCAACTACGCCAACCGGGAAATCAATTGCAAGATCGTCTATTACGGTCCCGGTCTGTCGGGCAAGACCACCAACATCACCGAACTCTACAAATCGGTCAATCCTTCCCTGCGAGGCAAGCTGGTCACGCTTAATACCGAACTCGACCGCACGCTCTTTTTCGACTTCCTGCCCCTGGAAGTGGGCAAAATAGCCGGTTTCAACGCCCGTTTTCATCTCTACACCGTTCCCGGACAAGTCTTCTACGAAGCCAGCCGGCGCCTTATCCTCAAGGGGGCCGACGCGGTGGTTTTCGTGGCCGATTCTCAGAAAGAGCGCCTGGACGCCAACCACGAAGCCATCCGCGACCTGCGGGTCAACCTTGAAGAGAACAAGCTCGACCCGGTCAAGATTCCCTACGCCTTGCAGATCAACAAGCGCGATCTGGAAGACATTTTCGACGTCGACTTCCTGGCCAAGGAACTGCGCATCGGCAGCGAGCCCGTTTACCAGGCGGTGGCGGTACACGGCAAGGGCGTGCAGGAGACGTTCCGCGACGTGGCCAAGCAGGTGCTGCGCAAGCTGCGTCAGGAAATGACCTGAGGCGCGGCGGCGCCCGATTCTGATAGACTTCCGTCATGGCTGAAAGATCGGAACTGGTCGAATCGCTGCTGCAACGCTTCCCCGACCTTCCCCCCGAGGCGATCTACAAGGAAGACTTGTTGCGGGGAGGGGTGCGCTTTTCCGAGGACGCCCTGCGCATCGCTTCCGGATACAAGCCCAAGGCCTACTTTATCTTCTCCTTCGACATGGTGCCCATCGCCGAGATGGAAAACCGCGAGAACTTCCGCGTGCCTGAGGAAATCTGCCTGCGGGGAGGCGCCAGGGACTTCCGCCGCACCATCGTGTCGGTGCGCATCAATCCCCGCTCTCCTTATTGCGTGGAACTGGACGGCGAGGGACGCCTCATCCTTTCCCTGGAGGGACGCGAGGTGTGCGGGGTGGAGTTTCAGAGCTATCCCGAGTACTACCGGCGCGAGCTTTCCTCGGGCAAGCCGGTGACCGACATCTGTCCCACCATCGAGTGGGGGTACCTGCTCTACCTGACCGTCTTCCGCAAGTGCCAGTACTTCGGACGCAAGGTGGAATGCCAGTTCTGCGACATCAACGAGAACTACCGCCAGCAGAAGAAGAGCGGACGTTCATACACCGGCGTGAAGAGCGTGGAGGAGGTCTTGGAGGCCCTCTCCATCATCGCCGACACCGATTCCGATTCCCGCGCCTACACCGTCACCGGAGGCAGCATCACCCATTCCCTGCAGGGAAAGGACGAGGTGGGGTTTTACCTGCAGTATCCGAAGGCCATCGAAAAGCGCTTCCCGGGACGCTGGATCAGCAAAGTGGTGGTGCAGGCTCAGCCCAAGGAAGGCGTGCAGCGCTTCAAGGAGGCGGGGGTGCAGATCTACCATCCCAACTACGAAGTCTGGGACCGCCGCCTCTTCGAGACGCTGTGCGCGGGCAAAGCCGACTACATCGGACGCGACCAGTGGATCCGGCGCATCTTGGACGCGGGTCAGGTCTTCGGAACCTCCAACGTCATCCCCAACTTCGTGGCGGGCATTGAAATGTCGCGTCCTCACGGGTTCCGGGAAGTGGAGGAGGCCATCGAGTCGACCAGCCAGGGACTGGAGTTCTTCATGTCCAGGGGCATCGCTCCCCGCTTCACCACCTGGTGCCCGGAACCCACCAGCGTGCTGGGACGCGCCAACCCCGGAGGAGCGCCGCTGGAGTACCACGTCCGCCTCACCCGCGCCTGGCGCGACATTCACGAAAAGTACGGGCTGCCGGCCCCTCCCGGTTACGGCAAGCCGGGCATCGGTAACGCCGTCTTCTCGGTGTCTTCCTTCATGGACGTCATTCGGAGCGCTCCCGATCCGGCTCCTTCAGAAGCGAGAGCAGCATGTTGACGTCTTCGCTCTGCAGCGCCGTGCGGGCCGCCAGTCCCCTCAGGCGGTGCATCAGGCGCCGACGCGACCAGTAGTGAGGCAGCCTGCGGCCGCCCAGCTTCTCTTCCAACGCCTTCATCAACACGCCTATTTCTTGAGCCGAGGCCGCGCCTTCCTCAGGTTGGGCCCTTTCATCCCCTTCCACGCCGGACAAGGCCAGATGAAGCTCGTAGGCCACCACGGCCACCGCCTGAGACAGGTTCATGACGGGGAAGTCGGAACCTCCCGGAATGCTCACCCGGTACTGGCAAAGATTCAGTTCCTCTCGCCGCAGGCCGTTGTCCTCGGGGCCGAAGACCAGCCCCAGGGGAACCTCGGAAAGGCCGGGCAGGAGGCGGTGCGCGAAGCCGCGCAGGCGGGAATCCTCCCGGCGCTGTCCCCTGGCATAGCGTGCCGTCAGTCCCGCCAGCAGCGGAATCTCCCTTTGAGCATCCTGCAAGGAAGGATAGAAACGGGCCTGGTCGAGGATGGTGTCTCCCTTCATGGCCCGGGCCCGGGCCTCTACCCCCACCTCGCATTCCGGTTCGATCAACACCAGCTTTTCAAAACCCATATTCTTCATGGCCCTGACCGAGGTTCCCAGGTTGGACGCGAACTGAGTGCGGACTAAAATGAAAGTGATGTGGCGGCGGCTCATGCGCCTATTATCGTCCATTGGCCAATATGATAGGCTGAGCGCCCTTGGAAGGAGTTAAGGAGCGAGGCATGCAAGTCAAAGAATTCAAGAATCTATCCTTTACGGATTTCAGCCGTCCCGACAAGCGCGCCCAAATGGAGGCCGCCCTGGCCAAGGTGCGCGGCCAACTGGGACGCGAATACGACATCATCATCGGCGGACGGCGCATTCGCAGCGAAAACAAGTTCAAGTCGTGCAATCCCGCCAACACCGCGGAGGTGATCGGGGTGATGCAGGAGGGCGGCAGCGAACTGGTGGAAGAGGCCGTCCGGGCCGCCGAGAAGGCCTTTCAAAGCTGGAGCCGGACCAGCGCCCAAGAGCGCACCGAGATCGTCTTCAAGATGGCCGACATCATGACCGAGAGGCGCTACGAACTGGCCTCCTGGATGGTGCTGGAAGTGGGCAAGAGCTGGGTCGAGGCCGACGCCGACGTGGCCGAGGCGGTGGACTTCCTCAATTACTATTCCCATCAGATGCTGGACCTGGCCAAGCCCCAGCCGCTGGTCGACTATCCGCCCGAGGAGAACGAACTGGTCTATATCCCGCTGGGCGTGGGGGCCGTCATCTCTCCCTGGAACTTTCCTCTGGCCATCCTTACGGGAATGACCTTCGCCGGCATCGTGGCCGGCAACACGGTGATCTGCAAGCCGGCCCACGACTCGGCCGTGATCGCCTCCAAGTTGATGGAAATCGCCCAGGCGGCGGGTCTGCCTGACGGCGTCTTCAATCTTCTCACCGGCCGCGGCCCCGAGGTGGGCGAGCCGTTGGTGGTGCATCCCCGCGTCCGCTTCATTTCCTTCACGGGATCGAAAGAAGTGGGGCTGCGCATCAACGAGTTGGCCGCCAAGCCCCGTCCCGACCAGATCTGGATCAAACGGGTAGTGGCGGAAATGGGCGGCAAGGACTCCATCGTGGTCGACGAGGAGGCCGATCTCGATGCGGCGGTGGAAGGCGTGGTGCGGTCGTCCTACGGCTACCAGGGCCAAAAATGTTCGGCCTGCTCGCGGGCCATCGTGGCCGATTCCATCTACGACCTCTTTCTGGAAAAGCTGACGCGCAAGACCAAGGAGATCATCAAGGAGGGCGACCCGCAGGACCCCGACGTCAATTTCGGTCCGGTCGTCAACTCCCAGGCCTTCAAGAAGATTTCCGAATACATCGAGATCGGCAAGCAGGAAGGCCGCCTGTTGGCGGGCGGAGACAAGGGAGATCCCAAGGGATACTTTATCCGTCCCACCATTTTCGCCGACATCGATCCCAAGGCGCGTCTGGCCCAGGAGGAGATTTTTGGTCCCGTGCTGTCCGTTATCCGGGCCCGCGATTACGACCATGCCCTGGAGATCGCCAACAACACCGTTTTCGGGCTGACCGGTGCAGTCTACAGCAAGAATCCGGAGAAGCTGCAACGGGCCAAGCGCGAGTTCCACGTCGGCAACCTCTACCTCAACCGGGGTTGCACGGGCGCGCTGGTGGGGATTCATCCCTTCGGGGGCTTCAACATGAGCGGAACCGACTCCAAGGCGGGAGGACCCGACTACCTGCTCCTTTTCACCCAGGCCAAGTCGATCGCACGCCTCAAGGACGCCTGACGGGCTAAGGGTTGCAAAAAGTGAGGCGGCCCTCCGTCGCTGAAGCTATGGAGGGCTTCGCTACAGCGGCGCACCCGTGTTTGTTAAGATGTGGCTGAATGTCAGAATAGCCTTCGAATGCCTTCAAGGTCCGTGTCCGAACCGGCCTTCAAGACTTCACGCAAGGAGCCATTCGTGAGCACTACGCCGAGCCAGCCCGTGGCCGAGGAAAGTCAGCGGGAGCGTCGCCAGACCATCGTCAACGACTTCAGCATCCAGGTCGCAACCCCGAACGGGTCGGGAAGCCAGTCCTCCAACAACGTGCTGATGCGCTCCATCTTCCAGATGGGGATTCCCGTCAGCGGCAAGAACCTCTTCCCTTCCAACATTCAGGGACTGCCGACGTGGTTCACCATCCGGGTCTCCAAGGACGGCTACGTGGGCCGCAAGAAGGAAATCGACATCCTCATCGCCATGAACCCGCAGACCGCGCGCGAGGACGTCGAGAACCTCGAACCGAATCAGGTCGTGATCTACGACGAGCCCCTCAAGCTCGCCAAGATCCGCGACGACTTGACCTTCTACCCCGTCCCCTTCACCGACCTGGCAGGCCAGGTCATCAGCAACGTCAAGCTCAAGAAGCTGGTGGCCAACATGGTCTACGTGGGCAGCGCCGCCGAGCTTTTCGGCATCGACATGGAGCAGGTCGAAGCCGCTATCGGCAAGTGGTTCGAGGGCAAGCCCAAGGCCGTCGATTTCAACGTCAAGGCGGCGCGCCTGGGGGCTGAATACGTACGCGACAACCTGGAGAAGCGCGATCCCTACCAGGTCAAGAGCATGAACGCCACCCAGGGCAAGATCATCATTGACGGCAACGCCGCCGCAGCGCTGGGCTGCCTGTTCGCCGGAGCCACGGTGATGACCTGGTATCCCATCACTCCCTCCAGCAGCTTGTGCGAGACGCTGATCGACTACCTCAACAAATATCGTCTGGACAAGGACGGCAAGGCCACCTTCGCCGTCATTCAGGCCGAGGACGAACTGGCGGCGGTGGGAATGGCCATCGGCGCCGGATGGGCGGGCGCCCGCTCCATGACCTCCACCTCGGGACCCGGCATTTCGCTGATGAGCGAGTTCGTGGGACTGGCTTACTTCGCCGAGGTGCCCTGCGTGATCTTCGACGTGCAGCGCGTGGGGCCTTCCACCGGTTTGCCCACCCGCACCTCGCAGGGCGACGTCTCTTCGCTCTACTACCTTTCGCACGGCGATACCAAGCACCTGGTGCTCTTCCCGGCTTCCATGGCCGAGTGCTTCGATTTCGCCGGACGTTCCTTCGACTTGGCCGAGCGCTTCCAGCAGCCCGTCTTCGTGGCCTCCGACCTCGACCTGGGCATGAACAACTGGATGGCCGATCCCTTCGACTATCCCGACAAGCCTTATGACCGCGGCAAGGTGCTGACGGCTGAAGACCTGGACAAGGTGGAGCAGTTCGCCCGCTACAGGGACGTGGACGGGGACGGCATTGCCTACCGCACCCTGCCCGGAAACGACAATCCCCGGGGCGCCTTCTTCACCCGGGGCAGCGGGCGCAACGAGCAGGCCCGCTACTCGGAGCGTCCCGAGGACTACATCAATCAACTGGAGCGCCTGGCCCGCAAGCACCGCACGGCCCGCAAATACGTCCCCCAACCGCTGTTGGAAGAGCCGGAAGGCGCCCAGATCGGAATCATCGCCTACGGATCGACCGACGTCGCCATGCCCGAGTGCCGCGATCAGTTGCGCCAGGAGGCGGGCGTCGAAACGGCCTACTACCGCATTCGTGCCCTGCCCCTGTGCGACGATCTGAGAGACTTCGTGGAGCGCTATCGCGACATCTACGTGGTCGAGCAGAACCGGGACGGACAAATGGCCGACATCATCCGCTTGGAAGTGGGAGAGAATTCGCCCAAGGTCCACAAGATCGTGCACTTCAACGGACTGCCCATCGATGCCCGCTTCATCAGCGACGCCATCCTGGAGCGGGAAAAGTCCGTTGGCAACTGACGAGGATACGCCGAAATGACGCGCAAGCCCCCATCCCAAAAAGTCAACCGCCTGGGCCTGCCCATGACCGAGTACAAAGGGCTGCCCTCGACCCTTTGCAAGGGCTGCGGCCATGACGCCATTACCAGCCAGATCGTCAAGGCCTTCTATGAAAGCGCCATCGAGCCTCACCGCGTGGCCAAGATGAGCGGCATCGGCTGTTCCAGCAAGACGCCGGCCTACTTCCTCAGCACTGCTCACGGATTCAACGCCGTCCACGGACGCATGCCTTCGGTGGCCACAGGGGCCGTGCTGGGCAACCGCTCGCTGGTCACCATCGGAGTCAGCGGCGACGGCGACACGGCTTCCATCGGACTGGGGCAGTTCTGCCACCTGCTGCGCCGCAACGTCCCCATGATCTACATCATCGAGAACAACGGCGTATACGGGTTGACCAAGGGTCAGTTCTCGGCCACGGCAGACAAAGGAGCCGCGCTCAAGACGGGCGCCATCAACGATCTCCCGCCCATCGACTGCTGTACGCTGGCCATCGAGATGGGCTGCTCTTACGTGGCCCGCTCCTTCTCGGGGGACCCCAAGCAACTGGTGCCCTTGATCCAGGGCGCGCTCTCCCATCAAGGCACCGCCGTCATCGACGTGGTCAGCCCCTGCGTCACCTTCAACAACCGGGAGGACTCCACCAAGAGCTATCCCTGGGCCAAGGAGCACGAGGAACTGCTGCACCAGATCGACTTCGTCCCCCACTTCGAGCCCATCGAAGAAGTCGAATACGAAGAGGGCGAGTCCAAGGACGTGGAAATGCCCGACGGATCGGTCATCCGCCTGCGCAAGCTGGAACGCGGCCATGATCCTTCCGACCGCCGATCGGCCATGCGCATCCTGGAGGACACCCGCGGCAAGGGCGAACTGCTGACCGGCCTTATCTACGTCGATCCCCAGGCCGACAACTTCTTCGACCTCCTCAACCTGGGCGACAGGCCTCTGGCTCAGTTGGGGGAAGAAGAGCTGCGGCCCGGTCCTGAAGTGCTCGACGAAGTCATGAAGAGCCTGATGTAGGTCCCTCCGCCGGCTAGGATTTTTACAAGGCCTTTACAAGATAAAGCCAACCATTCGGGCTCCTTATGCGTCTTATAGAAGGAATGAGGAGAGAGCCCAGATGAGAGGAAAAAGCAAAACAGCAGCCATCGCCGCCCTCGCGCTCAGCTACCTTCTAGGGCTGGGACTGATCAGCCAACACGTCAGCATCTGCGGATGCGGCGGCACCTTCCACTCGCTGGCATCCGGATTGGAAAGCGTCCAGCAGGTGGCCGGCGGATGGAACTCCTGGCTGGGCAACTCCTGGGCGCTGGGAGCATCCTCCTGGTCCTCTCCCCTGCTTTCTGCCGCTGCTGCAACCTCCTCTCGTGATGAGCAAACGTCCTCGCCGACCTTTGATGAGTGGCGCTTGAACGACGGCTTCAGCATTGAGCCTCTGGCCAACATCGAACTCGAGAGAATGGAAGAAGCCCGCCTGAGAGAGAAGCTGGATTGCCTGCGGACCGTCAAGAAGGTCAACCTGGTCTTCTTGGAGGAGTTGAAGGATGTCCGGGTGCGGGCAGACATCGAACTGGAGCGGGCGCTGGAATACGGCTCGCACGTCGTCGTGGTCACCGCTGAACTTCCCCGGCTGGAAACCTACCAGGGCCCCTTGGCCGCCCTTCCCGCCAACCCGGGCTGTCCCGGCGCCGTCAAGATCCTGCAACGGCGCTCCGCCACCTAGACGCAGCGAGCAGCCGCATACCGCCGAGAGCAATAGAACCTTCGCCCCGGTCACCGAAACTTGACACTTGTGTGAACTTGCTGGCCACCTGATGGCCCTAGACCACATCAATCAGGCAGTTTCGGCGATTTTTTCGTCCAGACGTTTGCCTGCGATAAAGGCCTGCACAAAGGGGTCGTCTGAGGTGTAGAAAGCGTCGGGCGTGCCTTCGAAATGGATGCCGCCGTCCTTGAGCAGGATGATGCGGTCTGAAACAATGCGCAGGCAGCGCATGTCGTGGGTGACCACGATGGAAGTCAGGTTTTCCTGCTTGTTGAGCTTGCGGATGAGCCGGCTCAGCGACTTGCCGATGAGGGGGTCGACCCCGGTGGTGGGCTCGTCATAGAGGATCGCCTCCGGCTCCTCGGCGATGGCGCGGGCGATGGCGACTTGTTTCTTCGATCCCAGGCTTAACTCCGAGACGTGCAGATCGCCCTGCCCCTCCAGCTCGACCGCATCGAGCAGGTAGTCGACCCTCTGGCGGATGAAGTCCTCGTCGGTGATCCCTTGTTCGCGCAAAGGATAGGCGATGTTCTCGCGCACGTTGAGAAAATCGAAGACGGCCCCCATCTGGAAGACGTAGGTGACCCGCTTACGGTATTCCAGCAGGTCAGCCTCGTTCATGCGGGTGATGTCGCGCCCGTGGTAGACGATGTAGCCCTTGTCGGGCTTGAGCAGTCCGGACACCAGCTTGAGCAGCACGCTCTTGCCGGTGCCGCTCATGCCCAGCACCCCCAGCGTTTCTCCTTCCTTGATGGAAAGCTCGATTCCCTGCAAGACGGGATAATCGAAGGACTTGTGGAGATCGATGATCTCCAGGAAAGCGCCGCTTCGCTTCTTGGCGTGCTTGCTGCCGAAGATCTTGTCTCCCCGCGACTTGCCCCGTCCGCCCAGAAACTTGCGCCCCAGCAGTGCCGTCAGCAGCACCAGGTAGAAGGCGAAAATGGCGAATACGAAGTATTTGAAGAACATCCAGATCCCCAGGGCGCCGCTGACTGACTTGTTGGCCGAACCTATTAGATGCGGCCCCGGCGCCAGAGTCGCGGCTGGCTGACGGGGCAAAAAAAAGCCGGGGGGCCTCGCCCCCCGGCGGTTCGGAATGCCGAAACGGGTAAGCGGCTAGTGGCGGATCTGGAAGCGGATCAGCTTCTTGGCCATTTCCTTCTTGCGCTCCTGGCCGCTTTTCTTGTAGAGGTGCAGCCACTGGCGCAGGTCCTTGGGCTTCATCTCCAGGACCTCGCAGACCCAGTTGAAGCTGCCCGGATGCATTTCCTCGGAGAAAAACCACTCCAGGGCGTCCTGGCGCCACACTTCCCACTCCTTGTTGGAGGCCTTTTTGGGAGCTACGATGTCGCGCAAGGCCTGGAGCAGAATACCCAACGCCAAGTTGCGCAGGGAGCTGTCCGGTTTCTTTGTCTGCGGGTACAACCCGTCGCTTTCAAGCGCATAAGCCTTCATTTTCGTCTCTATGCCTCTTCTGTCTCTGTCTATGCTCAACTCACTCAGGAGTCTTGATCGCGGAGCGGTCAAAAAACTCAGTATTATACGTCATCCGCTTCAGATGTAAAGGACTTTTTCGACAGGTTCCGCCCCAATCGGTGTGAAGGTGCCCTGGGGCGCCGAGCGGACAAGACCGTGCCGGTTTCGGCCTACCTTTTCCGCCGCTACCGAAGACTAAGTCAAGATCTTCGGAATTTGCCGTCTTCTAGCCCTTACATTGATGGGACGCGCCAGACCCCGAAAAGTTTCAAGAATCGCAAACCTCGAAGGGGGGCTTGTGACTCCTCTCCCGGCTGACCTCGTTGGCCGCTCTTTGCGCCAGTCTCTATAATAAGCAGTATGCAGCAAGGCACGGGTTCGGCCAGCGGCAGAGTACTCAACGTCCTCAAGGAGTCGGGTGGGGGACTGACCGTCAAGGACCTGTGCCAGGAACTCGATCTCTCCTCCATGGCGGTTCGCCGTCAACTGGCGGTCCTGGAGGGCCGCGACCTGATTTTCCGCCGCCGCGAGAAGCAGAAGACGGGACGTCCCGCCCAGCTCTATTTCCTGACCGAAGCCGGACACGAGGAATTTGAGCGCGACTACTCGAGCCTGACGGTCGACCTGCTCATCTCCACCCGCAACCTGGTGGGAAAGGAACAGATCAACGAACTCTTCGAGGGCCGTAACCGGCGCCTGCTGGAGGAGGCGCGCAACCGCGTGCGGGGCAATACCCTGGAGACACGGGTCCACGAAGTTTGCCAGTGGCTGAGCGGGCACGGGTACATGGCGCGCTGGGAACGCCTGGGGCCGAAGCGCTACCTGATCCGCGAGATGAACTGCGCCGTGGCCAAAGTCGCCAAACGCTTCCCCCAGGTCTGCATCTTCGAAGAGCGCTTTCTGCAGGAACTGCTGGGAGCCAAGGTGTGGCGGCGCCACCATATCCTGCAAAAGGACCAGTATTGCTCTTATGTGGTGGAAGAGGAGTAGCGAGGTAAGTGCGAACGGCGAATTGCGAAGTTCGGACAAAAGAGAAAGGGGGAGCAACACCGTGTTGCTCCCCCCGCTCGCCAGGGAGGTCCGTTTTGGACTGATTTGCTATTCGCCTATTAGTAGAGCAAGGGGCGTGCCAAAACTCTGAGCGGTGAAAGGCGGCTTGCAAGGCCCTTCGGCGGGGGACGGTGTTCGCTTCCGGGAAAGCCTTGTCCCAGAACCGAAAAAACACTTCCACGCGGAAAAGACCGGGGCTGACCTATTGAAGGCGCAGACTGCGCACACCCTCGAAAAAGCGGATGTTGGCCTCGCCTAAGAGCTGAGCCACGTCCTCGGCACCTAATCGCAGCTTGGCCGCGATTTCCTCGGCGGGACAGTCATGGTAGTGGCTGAGCACGAAGACCTTGCGCATGTTCTCGGGCATGGCGTTGAGGCTGCGGATGATGGCCTCGAAGACTTCGTGACGAGTATGGCGACTCAGGCTGAAAACCGGCTGTGCCATAGCATCTCCTCCTTCACTGGCCTCCCCCGGCAGTTGATTGACAGGCTCCACAACAGAACCTCTGTACTATAGACGCTTGAAAGTGCGGGAAAGTTTAATATGGCACAAAGAAGTGATCGCCTCTCGACTGCCCCGGCTACGACTGGCACATGCCTTTTTGAGGAGCGCCGCAGGCGCAAGGTCCGGGCTCGGCGGCGGCCGACTTGCCGTTGCCGGCAGAGACGGCGAAGCTGGAAATCATCTTCTCGGTTTCGGCTCCGCTGCACTGGGGGCATTCAACAGACGTCTGACCGCCCAGCACGATTTTTTCGAAGCGCTGACCGCACTCTTTGCACACATATTCGAATATCGGCATGCGTTCATTATAGCGCGAAGACTGTCCGCAATCCGACTTGTCGAGGGAAACTTCAATCTCTACTATTCGTCCTATACAGGTGTCGAGGGGGAATGACAGCGCTTGGGCGAATCGAGCGCACGCCATAATTTTACTTGAAGGTGATCAGATGGGACGCGCATTGACAAGCTTCCGGGCCGTTTTCCCGGCAGTCCTGTGGGCTGCCATGTTGGGGAACCTGATGCCATGGGCCTCAGGGGCTCAAGCCGGACTGGAGGACCGGGTCCGCTTTTCCCTGGCTGCCGAAGCGGGCACCCTGACTCCGGGGCAGGAGTTCGAAGCGCTGCTGCAGACCCAGGTGGTCGAGGGGTGGCATCTCTACTCCATGACCCAGCCTGAAGGCGGTCCAATCCCCACCACCGTCCGCCTGGCTGAGAGTTCCGTCTTTCAACTGGCCGGCGAGGTGATTCAGCCTCCGGTGCGCAAAGTCTTCGATCCCAACTTCGAAATCGACACCGAGTACATCGAGGGCGAGAGCGAATTCATCATCCCCGTGAGAGTCAGCCCTTCAGCCTCGCCGGGAGAGGCCGAGCTGACGGTCGAAGTGCGTTACATGGTGTGCAGCGACCGCCAGTGCCTTCCGCCCCAGACCAAGAGGGCTTCGCTGACCTTCCAGATCGGGGCCGCCGGAGCCTCACCAGAGGCTTCGGGACAAGAGCCTCGGGGTGTTGAGCCGCTGGGACTCGATTTGCGCCTGCCCGGCGAGCGGGCCGACAAGATTCGCTTCGAGCTGGCTTACCAGGAAGAGCCGGTGCGCCCGGGAGGCATTTCCCGAGTCCATCTGCACACCGACGTGGCCGAAGGCTGGCATCTCTATTCCATGACCCAGCCTGAGGGCGGCCCGATTCCCACCACCATCAGCCTGGCCGACAGTCAAGGTTTTCAAGAGACCGGGGCCATTGAGCAGCCCCCCATCCGCACCGTTTACGATCCCAACTTCGACATGGACGCCGAGTTCATCGACGGCGGCAGTTTCGTGATTCCCTTCCAGGCCTCCGAGGACATGCCGGAAGGGGCTCACCGCCTGGCGGTGGCCATTCGCTACATGGTGTGCAGCGATACCCAGTGCCTGCCTCCGCAGACGGAAACCTATGAAACCAGCGTACCGGTCTCGGCCGCCGGGATCAGCCTCAGCCTGCCGCCTCAGCAGCAGGGTGCCGGAGCGGCTGCGCAGGCAGCGTCCGACGCCCGGTCCGAGGAGGCCCGACGTCCTCTGGCGGGACGCCAGATACCCGAGGGCTTCTTCGCCTACATCGCTTTCTCGCTGGGAATGGGATTCCTCGCGCTTCTGACGCCCTGCGTTTTCCCCATGATCCCCATCACAGTCTCCTACTTCACCAAGCGGGAGGCGCAGACGCGCGGGCAGGCCATCAAGGAAGGCGCCATGTACGCGGTGGGCATCATCTTCACCTTCACCGGGCTGGGATTCGGCTTGACGATGCTTCTGGGGGCCGGCGGCATTCAACAAATCGCCACTTCGCCCACCATCAACCTCTTCATCGCCGCCGTTTTCCTGTTTTTTGCGCTCAACCTGTTCGGCGTGGTGGAGATCAAGATGCCATCGGGACTCATCAACCGTCTGGACAAGAAGGCGGGCACGTCGACCTATCTGGGCATCGGATTCATGGCCTTGACCTTTGCCCTGACTTCCTTCACTTGCACCGTTCCCTTCGTAGGGACGGTCATGGTGGCGGCCCTGCGGGGAGACTGGCTGTGGTCTTTGCTGGGCATCGCCGCTTTCGCCGTGGCTTTCGCCTCGCCCTTCTTTCTGCTGGCGATCTTCCCCAATTTCCTTCAGGCCCTGCCCAAGAGCGGCAACTGGATGAACTCGATGAAGATCGTGATGGGATTCGTGGAGCTGGCGGCGGCCCTGAAATTCCTCAGCAACATCGACCTGGTCTGGCAGCTCGAGGTGCTGACCCGTCCCGTCTTCATCACCGTCTGGCTGGCCATTGCGCTGGTCACGGTGGCCTACCTGCTGGGTTGGTTCCGCTTTCCCCACGAAATGGAGAGCGAGCAGAGCGTGGGGGCCTTCCGTGTGCTCTCGGCCATTTTCTTCCTTTCCATTTCGTTTTACCTTCTGCGGGGCTTGTTCGGCTTCTCGCTGGGTGAGTTGGATTCCTTCCTGCCGCCCCGCGACTATGGCGGGGCCAGTCAGATTGCCTTCAGTTCGGCGCCGGGAGCAGAGGCGGCCCACCGGGAAGTGTGGCTGAGCGACTACCAACAGGCCTTGCAGACCGCCAAGCTCGAGAACAAACCCATCTTCATCGACTTCACCGGCTATACCTGCACCAACTGCCGTTGGATGGAAGCCAACGTCTTTCCGCTGCGGGCCGTGCAGGAACGCTTTCAGGAGATGGTGTTGGTGCGCCTTTACACCGACGGCGGCAAGCCCCAACATGACCGCAACCAGCAGTTCGAGCGGGAGCGCTTCGGCACCATTGCGCTCCCCTACTACGCCATCATGAGTCCCCAGGACGAAGTGCTGGCGGAATTCCCCGGACTGACCCGCGACAAGAGCCTCTTCATCGACTTTCTCGACCGGGGACTGAGCATTAACCAGCCGGCCCGGGCTGCTCGTTCCTTCGATTGACGGCGTCGGCAAGTCCAGCCCGGCTAGCCGGCATTCTCATGGGTTGTCTGCTGCGCAGCCGCATCCATCGGCCACGACAACCCGCGCGAAATGCGGCCTACGGCTCAGGCGGAGGATCGTGCTGCTGTTCCTTCTCGGGTATGTTGATGATGATCTCGTTGGGCTTGGCGTACTTCTGGCCCCTGATCACCCGCTCTTTCTCTTTGGGATCGTTCTTGAGGGCCTCGATGCGGTCCAGGTATTCTTGACGGCGCCGCTGCAAGTCCTGGTTTTCCTGCTGCAGGGACTCCATATCGGACTGGGTCTCGCGGAGGCTCAGCAGTCCGCCGTCGGCAAAAACCATGAAGACGGCTGATCCCAGTCCGACCAGGATCATGACGATCCAGGAGAGGTGGCGGCGGGCGCGTTTGCTCAGAGCCATGAACAACCTCCAAGGAGCCCGGATATGACCCGAGTGCGAATCGTTCTTTCAACCATCGACGGGGCCGATAAAGCCCGCCAAGTGGCCGGGCGGCTGGTTGAAGAAAGGCTGGCCGCCTGCGTCAACATTGTTCCCAAGGTGCTTTCAGTTTACCAGTGGGAAGGCGAAATCCACAATGACGAAGAATGGCTGATGATCATCAAGACGGCCGACAACCGCCTTCACAGGCTGCTGGACCGCCTTCAGGAGCTGCATCCCTACGACGTCCCCGAAGGCGTGTCCTTGAGCGTCGAGGGCGGACTTTCCGACTACCTGCAGTGGGTCATCGACGAAACCGGTTCCGGGTAGGCGCGGGCCCGACTCGGGAGCGGACGCAACCCGGGGGGCGGGGGCCACGTATAATGAAGCGATGGGCTGTTTCGGGGCCATTTCAAGGCTGTGCCTGACCTTGCTCGGCGTGGGGTGCATGGCGCTGCCTGGGTCGGCGCCGGGCACTGTCCTCCGGGCCATGCCGGCGGCGCAGGACTCGCCGCAAGCGCCTCCAGTCGTGCTGATCACCATCGACACCTGGCGGGCCGATTATTGGGGCAAGGCTTCCGACAAGGTCCCCACGCCCGCCCTGGACGCCCTGGCCGATGAGGGAGCCTGGTTTGAAACGGCCTACTGCCAGGTGCCGCTGACGCCGCCTTCTCACGCCTCCATCCTGACCGGGACCTATCCCCCCACTCACGGGGTGAGGGATTTCACTTCGGGCCCCCTGAATTCCCGCGTCCCCACCCTGGCCGCCATACTGAAGGGACGCGGCTACCAGACAGCGGCCTTTGTCAGCGCCCTGGTGCTGGACCGGGTGTGGGGGCTGGACCGCGGTTTCGACCTCTACGCAGCCGACTTCGCTCCCCGGGAGGGAGGCGAGACCAGTCCTGGAAACGTACAGCGCAAGGCCCAAGAAACCACCGACGAAGTGCTGCGGTGGCTGAGCTCGAAAGCAACCGGCCAGCCCTACTTCTTGTGGGTGCACTATTTCGATCCGCACCACGACTACGCTCCCCCTGAACCCTTCCGCAGCCGCTTCGCCTCTGACCTTTACGCGGGTGAAGTGGCTTACGTGGACGCCCAGATCGGACGGCTCATCTCGGCTCTCAAAAAGCGGGGCGAGTACGGCCACAGCCTGATCGTCGTCACCAGCGATCATGGCGAATCGCTGGGAGAGCACGGCGAGCCCAACCACGGATTGCTGCTTTACGAAACCACCACCCGCATTCCCCTCATCTTCAAGCTGCCACAGTCCTACCAGGTGCGGGGACGCCGTGTGGAAACGGTGGTGGAGAGCGTCGACATCGCTCCCACCGCATTGCAGATTCTGCGCGTCCCCAGGCGCGAGCAGGGGGAGATGGAAGGCCGGGGACGGCTGGGCGCCATGCTGGACAAGGACGAGCGCCGCACTTCCGCCTACGCCGAGACGCTCTATCCCCTCAACACCTTCGGATGGGCGCCCCTCTATGCCCTGCGGGAGGGCCGCTACAAGCTGATCGACGCGCCCCGGCCTGAGCTCTACGACATCCAGGACGATCCGGCCGAGCAGTCCAACCTCTTCCAGCAGGAGAGCGCCTTGGGCCAGCAGTTGCTGAGCAAGCTGCGCAGCCGCCTGGGGACGCTGCAGGCCGCCGCAGGCGAGGAGTCCGCCCAGGCCCCAGTCGATCCCGAAACGGTCGAGCGCCTGCAAGCGCTGGGCTACGCCGCCCTCAGCCGTCCCGTGCCGATATCGGAGGCGGCCCGCAGCGAGCTGGACGATCCCAAGGACATGTTGCCCGTCTACCGTCAAGTGGTGAAGGCCATGGACGCAGCCGAGGCCGGACATCCCGAGCGGGCGGTGGAGATCTTTCAGCAAGTGGCCGGCCAGCATCCCGACCTCTTCATCGTCCACTACTCCATCGGGGTCAACGCCCTCAAGACGGGGCGTCCGGAGATGGCTCTGGAAGCGCTCGACCAAGCCCGACGCCTCAATCCCGGCTACGATTCCATCGATCTCAACCGGGCCCGCGCGCTGGCCTCGCTGGGGCGCCTGGAGGAGGCGCTTGAGACCCTGCGCGAGTTGCTGGAAAGGAATCCCTACTTTCCCAGCGCCCGCCACCAGATGGGGACGCTGCTTCGCCGCATGGGGCGTCCAGCCCAGGCCGCCCAGGTCTACCGCGATATCTTGCAGGAGCGTCCTCAGGACTGGCTGGCCGTCAAGCTGCTGGCGGTCAATCTGGCCGAGATGCAGCAGTTCGAGGAAGCTTTGAGCCATTTCGACCGCTATCTCGAGGCCCGTCCGCCTGACGCCCTGGTGGCCAACTTCCGCGGCATCGCCCTCGACAACAGCGGACGCCGACAGGAGGCCGTCGACTCATACCGGGAGGCCTTGCAGCTCCGCCCCGAATATGGACAGGCCCGTCTCAATCTCGCCTTCGCCCTGCTGCGCCTGGGCCGCCGCCAAGAGGCCCAGGAGACCTTCCAACCTCTGTGCAGCACTCACAGCCGGCTTTGCGATCAATATCGGCAGCATTTTCAGTAGCCATGGTGAGCGTCATCATCCCCACCTACAACCGGCGAGCCTTTTTGACCGAGGCGGTTGCTTCGGTGCGCCGCCAGACCTACCAGGACTGGGAGTTGCTGGTGGTGGACGACGGATCGGAGGACGGCAGCGCCGACTGGGCCGATTCCCTCAAGGACGCGCGCATCCGCTGTCTGCGCCAAGCCAACCACGGCGTCAGCGCGGCCCGCAACGCCGGCCTGAAGCAGGCTTCGCGTCCTTGGATCGCCTTTCTGGACAGCGACGACCGATGGCATCCCGAAAAGCTGCGCCAGCAGCTCGATTTCCTGCACCGCTTTCCAGAAACCCGCGTGCTGCAGAGCGAGGAAATCTGGTACCGCAAGGGACGCCGCGTCAATCCCAGGAAAATCCACCGCAAGTACGACGGATGGATCTACCAGCGTTGCCTGCCCTTGTGCGTAATCTCGCCCAGCGCCGTCATCCTCCACCGCCAGGTGCTTGAAAAGGTGGGCGAGTTCCGCCAGGATTTTCCCGTCTGCGAGGACTACGAGCTGTGGCTGCGCATCGCCTGCCGCTATCCCGTCCGCCTCCTGGAGGAACCGCTGACGGTCAAGTACGGCGGCCATGACGACCAGCTCTCGCGCAGCATGTGGGGGATGGACCGTTTCCGCCTGCAGGCCATGAGAGAGCGCCTGCAAAGCGGCCAACTGACTCCCCAACTGGAGCGCTGGACCGCCCGCGAAGCGGCCCGCAAGGCCGACATCCTGGCCCAGGGCTACGACAACAACCGCAAGCCCGGCGAGGCCGCGCGCTACCGGCGCATCGCCGAGCAGATGGAAGAGCGGCTTGAGGCCACTACGCGCTAAGATGAGGTGGAGTATGGGAAAAGCGACAAGTTTGGTGAGGATGCAGATGTGGACTTGGTCTTTCTACGGGCTTGTGACCCTCGTCATCGCAGGGTGCGGCGACGCCTCTTCGGCAGGGTCGCCGCCGTCCCAGCCGGCCCCGGCGCAGGACGAAGCAGCCCAAGCTCCCAAGCAGCCATTGGACCCCAGCGAAGAAATGATGCCCGTGGAAGCCGGCCCCTTCCTCTTCGGAAGCAGCCAGGAACAGTTCCTCTTCTACCTGCGCCAGTCGCGTCTTCGCTATCCGGGCATGGAGGATCGCCTGCGTGAACGACTGGTCATGCCCCAACAGGAAAAGGTGACGGAAGCTTTTTGGATCGATCCCTTCGAGACCACTAACGAGCAGTTCCTGGAGTTCCTGCAGCAGACCGGCTACCGTCCCCAGGACCCCCAGGACTTTCTCAAGCATTGGGAAGGGACGAGTAGTCCCCCCGAGTGGGCGCTGACCTTCCCCGTGGTGTGGGTCTCGGTGGAAGACGCTGAGGCTTTCTGCGCCTGGCGTGGAGCCCGGCTCCCCAGCGAAGAGGAATGGGAAAAAGCGGCGCGGGGACCCGAGGGCCTCTACTTCCCCTGGGGCGACAAGGGCCCCGACAAGGACACCGCCGCCTGGGGCAACCTTGAGCGTCCCGAGCCGGTGGGCAACCGTCCCGGCGACGTCTCTCCCTACCAAGTCTACGACATGGGCGGCAATGTGGCCGAATGGACCTCCAGCATCGCCAACTTCCGGGGAGTCGCCCACCGGGTGGTTCGAGGAGGCGCCTTCAATGAGCTGGCGAGAGAGATGGTGACCTACCAGCGCCGCTTGCTGGCCGTCCCCGCCCCCCGCAGCGAGATCATCGGCTTCCGTTGCGCTTTTTCCCGATGAGGCGGAGGCGGAAGAAGGCCTCCACCCGCCTGCGGTAATCGAAGGCGGCTGTCCTGGTCCTCGATGACGTGGCGTTCGCTGGGATACAACA